>NZ_JBHWBP010000085.1:0-21533 GCF_042735575.1 Streptomyces sp. NPDC059564
TCCCAGCGGTGGCCGGGGGTGTCTGAGGCGAGGGGGCCCGGGGGCGGAGCCCCCGACGGGTCCGGGGCGGAGCCCCGGGAGCGGCGGCCGGGGTCGCAAGCCCCGGTTTCGGGAAGGGGCGGGGTGGGGGAAGGCCCCGCAGGGCGCGGCACCGCGCCGACGGTGGCCCGGTGTCGGGCCCAGCGCAGCGGTATCGCCGCGCAATACCCGTCGGGGTCGTTGGCCAGGGCCAGCCCCGCCAGGCCGAACAGGATCACCGGCAGGTGCGCCGACTCCGTGACGTGGTCCGACAGCAGCCGCGGGGCAACGGCGAACACCAGCCCCGCCACCACCGCGTACGCGGGCCTCCGTACGCCCGCCGCGACGACCACCGCCAGCCACACCAGCCCCGTCATCGCGGTGAAGTCCGTCGCCGTGACGCGGGTGTTGTACGAGGCGTACATCACGCCCCCGAACCCCGCCAGCCCCGCCGACAGCGTGAACAGCAGCAGCTTCGTCCGCAGGACGGACACCCCCGAGGCCATCGCCGCCGCCGGAGCGGACCGCACGGCCAGCATCGCCCGCCCCGACGGCGAGTTCCGCAGCGCGCTCAGCCCGGCCGCCACCACCGACACCAGCACCACCAGCGCCACCCCCAGCGCCCGGTCGTCGGACAGGTCCAGCGGCCCGACCACGGGCCTCGGCACCGCCCAGCCCGCGTCACCGCCCCGCAGCCACCGCATCTGGAACAGCACCTGGTCGGCCAGGAACGCCAGCGCCAGGGTGGCCAGGGCCAGCGCCCGCCCGCCGAGGCGCAGCGCGGGCAGCGCCACCAGCGCCCCCAGGACGGCGGCCACGCAGGTCCCCACCGCCAGCGCCGCCACGAACGGCCAGCCCCGGCTCATCAGCAGCCCCGCCACCAGCGCGGCGGCGGTGACGAAGGTGGCCTGCGCCAGCGAGACCATCGCGCCGAGCCCGGTCACCACCGTGAACGACAGGAACACCAGCCCGACGGCCAGCCCCTGCGCGAGCAGCCCGCTCCAGAACGGGGTGGTGACGGTGTAGAAGGCCACGCACAGCAGCCCGGCGGCCGCGGCCCACACCCCCCACCGCCGCCCCCACGAGGCCCCCGCCAGATGGTCCGGCGACGGAGCCTCCGCGGCCGCCACCCCGGCGGTCCGCGCCCGCCGGGTCAGCACCAGCAGACCGCCGAGCAGGATCAGGAACGGCACCGCCGTCCTGAACCCGGTGACGGACTCGGCGAAGGACGCGTACCCGGCGACGAGGTTCTGCACCACCCCGAGCCCCAGCCCGCCCGCGAAGGCCAGCGGCACCGACGCGAACCGCCCGATCACCGCGGCCGTCGCCGACACGAACAGGAACAGGGTGAAATCGTGCGCGGACAGCCCCAGCAGCGGCGTCGCCAGCACCCCGGCGAGCCCCGCCAGCCCGGACGCGATCATCCACGCCACCGACGACAGCCGGTCGGCGCTGATCCCGCGCAGCTCGGTCAGCGACCGGTCGTCGACGGCGGCCCGCAGCCGCAGCCCCAGCCGGGTGTGCCGCAGCAGCACCCACAGCGCCACGGCCACCACCGCCGTCACCACCCAGGTGATCAGCTGGTCGGAGTCGACGCCGACGCCGTCCGCGAGCTGCCAGGACTTCGCGGGGCTCGGCCCCACCCCCGGCAGCCCGAACTGGTTCTCCGCCGGCCTGACCGGCGCGCCCGCGTCCGCCAGCAGGTCCACCACCCACAGCCCGGCCGCGGGCAGCGCCACCAGCAGGCCGATGGTCGCCACGATCTGGGCGGTCTCCCCGACCCGCGCGAGCCGCCGGAACATCAGCCGGTCCAGCCCCCACCCGAGCCCGGGCGCCAGGACGCACACCACCAGCAGGGCCGCCGGGACCGCCGGCCAGCCGAACCCCGAGTGGAGCTCGTAGAAGACGAGCGCGCACAGGTAGGCGGTGGCCCCGTGCGCGAAGTTGAACAGTCCGGACGCCGAGTACGACAGCACCAGCCCGGTGGCCAGCAGCGCGTACAGGGCCCCGGAGACCAGACCGCTCAGCACGAAGACGAGCAGATCTCCCATGCCGCGCCCTTACTTGAAGGGGATGGGCTCGTGGCACGCGAACGGTACGGACACCTCGTACGCCCCGTTCTTCAGCTGGACCAGCGCCCCGCAGCCGAAGCTGTCCTTCTGCCCCTTGGGCTCCGAGCGGTCACCGACCAGGGTGCCGGTGTCGGAGAAGCCCTGCGCGGCGGCCTGGAAGGACTCGACGGTCAGGTCCTTGCCCGCCTTCCCGGCGATGGAAAGGAACAGGTCGGCCGACATGTACCCGGTCAACATGTGCAGGTTCAGGGGTATTTCCTTTCCGCCCGCCGCGGCCTTGATGTCGGCCTTGAACTGCGCCATCTTCGGGTCCGCCGACTCGAAGGGCTCGAACTGGAGGAGTACGTAGACCCCGTCGAGGGCCTGCTTCGTGGCGTCCTTGGCGAGCAGCCCCGGGTCGTAGTCGGTGGGATCGGTGAGCACGCCCTTGTATCCGGCGCGCTTGAGGGCGGTGAACAGTCCGATGTTGTTCGGGGTCTGCATGACGGAGACCACGGCGTCCGGGGCCTTGCCGTCGGCGCCCGCGAGGAGTTCCCGTACGTAGGCCGACCAGTCGCTGGGCACGGCCGTCGCCGGGACGGAGGCCTTGGCGTACGAGACCGTGAACCCGGCGGCGGCGAAGCCCTGCTGGAAGGTGCGGATGCCGAACTTCCCCGCGTCGCTGTCGTTGGCGATGATCGCGACCGACTTGCCCCGCGCCCCGCCGAGGACCTGCCCCAGGCCCTCGGGCCAGGTCTGGTTGAGGGTGCCGCCGGGGGAGGGGACGAGGCAGCCGTTGAACCCGTAGACGTACGTGGGGCCGCAGAAGGAGGGCAGGGTGCCCCAGCCGAAGGTGGGGACCTTCTCCTGTTCGAGGAAGTCGGCGCCGGAGAAGGTCACCGAGCTCATCGGGGAGACGGCGAAGACCTTGTCCTGCTGGACGAGCTTGCGGGCCGCCGCCAGGTTCTTCCCGGGGTCCTGGCCGTCGTCCTGCGCGCCGATGTAGTCGATCCTGCGCCCGCCCACGCCGCCTTCGGCGTTGGCCCGCAGGTAGCGGGCCTTCGCCCCGAGGTCGGTGTCCTTCTTGCTGTATCCGCTGGCGCTGGTCATCGACACGATGCCGCCGACCTTGATGGCGTCGGCGCTGACCCCGCGCGTGTTCCCGGCGGCCGCCCCGCCGGGCTTGACCGGATCGGTGTGGTTGGAGGCGGAGTTGCAGGCGGAGACGAGCGCGAGGGCGGCCGCTGCGGCGGCCAGGGCACGGGCGGTTCTCGACATGGACGGGGATCCCCTCCGGTAGGAATCCCCGCATTCTGTGCGCGACCTGACGGACCGTCAATATCCAGCACAGAGTGAAATGACGGACCGTCAGGAACGTTCGGGGTGGGTGGCGGATCACGACGGGTAGAGGGCCGCCACCTCCTGCGCGTACGCCTTCTCGATCGCCCGCCGCTTCAGCTTCAGCGACGGGGTCAGCAGCCCGCGCTCCTCCGTGAACTGCCCGGGCAGCACCCGGAAGGCGCGGATCCCCTCGGCCTGCGAGACCAGGGTGTTCGCGGCCACCACCGCCCGCCGCACCTCCGCCGCCAGCTCCGGGTCGCTCACCAGCTCCTCGGCGGGCCGCTGCGGCAGCCCGCGCATCGACAGCCAGTGCGCGATGCCCTCCACGTCCAGGGTCACCAGCGCCGCGATGAACGGCCGGTCGTTGCCCACCAGTACGCAGTGCGACACCAGCGGATGCGAACGCACCCGCTCCTCCAGCGCGGCCGGCGACACGCTCTTGCCGTTGGAGGTCACCAGGATCTCCTTCTTGCGGCCGGTGATCGTCAGGTACCCGTCCCGGTCCAGCCGCCCCAGGTCCCCCGTCGCCAGCCAGCCCCCGCGCAGCACCTCCTCCGTGCCCCGCGGGTCGTTCAGGTACCCGGAGAAGACGTGGCCGCCGTGCAGCCAGACCTCCCCGTCGTCGGCGATGTGGACGGTGCAGCCCGGGATCGGCGGCCCCACCGTTCCGTACTTCGTCGCCCCCGGCGGGTTCGCGGTGGCGGCCGCGCTGGACTCCGTCAGCCCGTACCCCTCGAACACGGTGATCCCGGCGCCGTCGAAGAACAGCCCGAGCCGCCGCGACATCGCCGACCCGCCCGACATCGCGTGCCGCACCCGCCCGCCCAGCGCCTCGCGCACCTTCCCGTACACCAGCTTCTCGAAGAGCTGGTGCTCCATCCGCAGCCCGGTCGAGGGTCCGGGCCCGGTCCCGAAGGCCTTCTGCTCGCGGGCCTCCGCGTACCGCACGGCCGTCTCCACCGCCCGGTCGAAGGGGCCCCGGCGGCCCTCCGCCTCCGCTTTGCGGCGGGCCGCCGCGAACACCTTCTCGAAGACGTACGGGACCCCCAGCACGAAGGTCGGCCGGAACGCCGCGAGGTCCGGCAGCAGCTCGGCGGCGGCCAGCACCGGCTGGTGCCCCAGCTTCACCCGGGCCCGTACGGCGGCCACTTCCACCATCCGCCCGAAGACGTGCGCCAGCGGCAGGAACAGCAGGGTGGAGGGCTGCTCACCGGGCCCGGCCTGGAACACCGACTCCCAGCGGGCCACCATCGTGTCGGCCTCGAACATGAAGTTCGCGTGGGTGAGCACGCAGCCCTTGGGCCGGCCCGTGGTGCCCGAGGTGTAGATGACGGTGGCGACGGCGTCGGGGGTCACGGCCCGGCGGTGCCGGTGCACCACGTCCTCGGCCACCGACCGCCCCGCCCCGACCAGTTCCTCCACCGCGCCCGCGTCGAGCTGCCACAGCAGACGCAGCTCCGGGAGCCGTTCGATCACCGAGCCGACCGTCATCGCCTGGTCCTCGTCCTCCACGACGCACCCGGTGCACGAGGAGTCGTAGAGGATCCAGTGCACCTGCTCGGCGGAGGAGGAGGGGTAGACGGGCACGGGCTGGGCGCCGATCGCCCACAGCGCGAAGTCGAACAGGGTCCACTCGTAGCGGGTACGGGACATCACGGCGACCCGGTCCCCGAACCGGATCCCCTGTGCGAGGAGCCCCTTGGCGAGCGCCAGCACCTCGGCGGCCAGCTCCAGAGAGGTGACATCGCGCCAGGTTCCGTCCGTCTTGCGCCCGAGCACGACCCGGTGCGGGTCCTGTGCGGCATGCTGGAAGACGACATCGGCCAGGCCGCCGACCGGCGCTCCTGTGACCACGGGTGGCACGGTGAACTCGCGCAACATCCCGCTCCTCTCGGTGCTGGGCGCCGCGACGCTACCCCACCCGCCCCGCTGACCGGCACCCCTTCGGAAACCTCCACAAGATCCCTGCAACGGCCGGGGCGCGCGACCCCGGGCCGAGGCGACCGGGGGCCGGCCCGGCGCGTTCAGGCCGGGCGGCTCAGGCGGTCGCCGCCCGCCAGGACGGCCGCCGCCAGGGCCTCCGAGGCAGGGGTCGGGCGGCGGCCCTGGAGGAGGGCGAACTCCACCGGCCCCAGCTCCGGCAGCCCGCCCACCCGGACCAGGCCCGGCGGGATCAGCCCCCGGGTGTGCGCCATCACCCCGAGCCCCGCGCGGGCCGCCGCGATCAGGCCGCTGAGGCTGCCGCTCGTACAGGCGATCCGCCAGGCCCGCCCGTCCCGCTCCAGCACCTCCAGGGCCCGCGCCCGGGTGATCCCCGGCGGCGGGAAGACGATCAGCGGCACCGGACGCTCCGGGTCCACCCGCAGCCCCTCCGCCCCGATCCACACCATCCGGTCCCGCCACACGAGGCGTCCCCGCTCGTCCCCGGGCCCGCGCCGCTTGGCCAGCACCAGGTCCAGGCGCCCCGCGTCCAGCCGTTCGTGCAGCGTGCCCGACAGCTCGACCGACAGCTCCAGGTCGACCTCGGGGTGCTCGTGCCGGAACCCCTCCAGGATCTCCGGCAGCCGGGTCAGCACGAAGTCCTCGGACGCCCCGAACCGCAGCCGCCCGCGCAGCCGGGTCCCGGTGAAGAAGGCCGCCGCCCGTTCGTGCGCCTCCAGGATGGTCCGCGCGAAGCCCAGCAGCGCCTCGCCGTCCTCCGTGAGCGCCACGCTGTGCGTGTCCCGGGCGAACAGCGGCCGCCCGGTGGCCTCCTCCAGCCGCCGCACGTGCTGGCTGACCGTGGACTGCCGTACGCCGAGCCGGGCCGCTGCCTGCGTGAAGCTGAGCGTCTGGGCCACGGTGAGGAAGGTGCGCAGCTGGACGGGGTCGTACATGAGGACAGCCTAGGCCGCCCATCGCGTTCCGTGATGGCAGTCAGTGCGGTGAGCGGGTTTCCCGATGACCGCGCCCCGGCGAGCATGGGTGGTGGGCCCGCTCCCGGGACCCGCCACGGCGCCGCCGAAGCCCCGTCGCCGCCCCGCCGAAGCCCTGTCGCCCCCCGCCGAAGACCCGCCACCGCCCCGCCGAAGACCCGCCACCGCCCCCACACCAAGTGAGCACCGCCCATGCGAAGCCCCCGCCTCCCCGCCCGGCTGCCCCTGGACCCGTACGTACTGGCCCTGCTCGCCACCGTGGGCCTCGCCGCCCTGCTGCCCGCCCGGGGCGCCGCCGCCGCCGTCGCCGAGGGCGCGTCCACCGGCGCCGTCGCCCTGCTGTTCTTCCTCTACGGGGCCCGGCTCTCCACCCGCGAGGCCCTCGACGGACTGCGCCACTGGCGGCTCCACCTCACCGTGCTGGCCTGCACCTTCGTCCTCTTCCCGGTGCTCGGCCTGGCGGCGCGCGGGCTCGTCCCCGCCCTCCTCACCCAGCCCCTCTACAGCGGCCTGCTCTTCCTCTGCCTGGTCCCCTCGACCGTCCAGTCCTCCATCGCCTTCACCTCCATCGCCCGGGGCAACGTCCCCGCCGCGATCTGCGCCGGCTCCTTCTCGAGCCTCGCCGGCATCGTCCTCACCCCCCTCCTGGCCGCCGCCCTGCTCGGCTCCGGCGCGGGCGGCTTCTCCGCCGGCTCCCTCCTCAAGATCGTCGTCCAGCTGCTGCTGCCCTTCCTCCTGGGCCAGGTCCTGCGCCGCTGGGTCGGCGGCTTCCTGGTCCGCAACAAGAGGGTCCTCGGCTACGTCGACCGGGGCTCGATCCTGCTCGTCGTCTACGCCGCGTTCAGCGCGGGCATGACCGCCGGGGTCTGGCACCAGGTCAGCCTCCCGCGCCTGGGGGTCCTGCTGGCGGTGGAGGCCGTGCTCCTCGCCGTGATGCTCCTCGTCAGCTGGTACGGGGCCGGGCGCCTCGGGTTCGGCCGCGAGGACCGGATCGCCATCCAGTTCGCCGGGTCGAAGAAGAGCCTGGCCGCCGGACTCCCCATGGCCAGCGTCCTGTTCGGGGCCCACGCCGGCCTCGCGGTGCTGCCGCTGATGCTGTTCCACCAGATGCAGCTGATGGTGTGCGCGGTCCTGGCCCGGCGCCGTGCCCAGGACCCGGAGGCATCCGAACTCCCTTGCGGGCGTGTGGCGGAGGTCTCGCCCCCGGCCGGGCACCCCGCCGCGCGGGGCCGGTAACGTGCGTCGGTGACCTGGATACGCCCGCTCTCCGCCCACGCCCCGCGTCCCTGCACCCTCGTGGTCTGCCGGGGCTGTTGCTGCGGGGACCCGCGCAAGAACCCCGGCTCCGACCACGCGGGCCAGCTCGCCCGGCTGCGGGAGGCCGCCGCCGCGTCCGGGGGCCGGCTGGCCGTCCGTACGAGCGAGTGCCTCGGCCCCTGCGCCCAGGCCAACGTCATCGTGGTCCAGCCCACCAGCGAGGCCCGCGGCCGTGGCGCCCGGGCCGTCTGGTTCGGCTGGGCCCTGGACGACACCGCGACGGACGAGGTCATCGCCTGGGCACGGTCCGGCGGCCCGGGCGCCACACCCCTCCCGGCCACCCTGGAACTGCACCGCATCGACCCGCCGGAACCGAAGCCGGCCGCCTCGCCCCGCCGGGGCCGCCGCCGCTGACCCCCGGGTCCCCTACGCGGGGCCGCCGGGCAGGATGACGCGCTGCTCGCCCGCGTAGACGTTCATGTCCTGGCCCCGCAGGAAGCCCACCAGGGTCAGCCCGGTCTCGACCGCCAGGTCCACGGCGAGGGAGGACGGCGCCGAGACCGCCGCCAGCACCGGGATCCCGGCCATGACGGCCTTCTGCGCCAGCTCGAAGGAAGCCCGGCCCGACACCAGCAGCACCGATCCGGCCAGCGGCAGCCGCCCGGCCTGCAGCGCCCGCCCCACGATCTTGTCCACCGCGTTGTGCCGCCCCACGTCCTCCCGTACGTCGAGCAGCTCGCCCCCCGCCGTGAACAGCCCGGCCGCGTGCAGCCCGCCCGTGCGGTCGAAGACCTTCTGCGCCGCGCGCAGCCGGTCCGGCAGCTCGCCGAGGAGCTCCGCCCGGATCCGTACCGGATCCGCGTCGAGCCCCGGGAAACGGGTCGCCGTGCGGACCGCGTCCAGGCTGGCCTTGCCGCACAGTCCGCAGGAGGAGGTGGTGTAGACGTTCCGCTCCAGCGTGATGTCGGGCACCGGCACTCCGGGCGCCAGCTGCACGTTGACCACGTTGTAGGTGTTGGAACCGTCCTCGGCCGCACCCTCGCAGTAGGTCACGGCCCGGACGTCAGAGGCGTGCGCGATCACGCCCTCGCTGGCCAGGAAGCCCACGGCCAGTGCGAAGTCGTCCCCCGGGGTGCGCATCGTGATGGCCAGCGGCTTGCCGTTCAGCCGTATCTCCAGCGGCTCCTCCGCGACGAGCGTGTCGGGGCGCATGACCACCGCCCCGCCCCGGATCCGCACCACGCGGCGCCGTTCGGTGACCCGTCCCATGGCGATCAGCCACCCGTTCCGTCCTCGTCGTGCACTTGACGAGGACATTCTCGCGGATCCACGGCGGATGACGTCCCCGGCAGCAAGTTGCTCGGAATTCTCCAAATTACGGTGCAGGAATCCTGTCGGGTTACGCGCACCCGTACCCACCGGTAGCAGGAGAAGCTGGTTGATCCTGACCGTCGACAAAAGGGGACCCCGCCCATGACCGGTTCACGCGTGGTGGCGCTAGGGCACTACCAGCCCGCGAAAGTGCTCACCAACGAGGACCTCGCGGCCATGGTCGACACCAATGACGAGTGGATCCGGTCCCGGGTCGGCATCCGCACCCGCCACGTCGCGGGCCCCGAGGAACCTGTGGACGAGCTGGCCTACCAGGCCGCCGGCAAGGCCCTCGCGAATGCCGGCCTGCTCCCGGACGATGTCGACCTCGTCCTGGTGGCCACCTCCACCGCCATCGACCGCTCCCCCAACATGGCCGCGCGGGTCGCCGCCAAGCTGGGCATGGGCGGCGGGCCCGCCGTGATGGACATCAACGTCGTGTGCTCGGGCTTCACGCACGCCCTGGCCACCGCCGACCACGCGATCCGGGCCGGCGCCGCCACCCGCGCGCTGGTCATCGGCGCCGACAAGATGACCGAGATCACCGACTACACCGACCGCACCACCTGCGTGCTGACCGGCGACGGCGCGGGCGCGGCCGTCGTCGAGGCCTGCGCGGAACCGGGCATCGGCCCGGTGCTGTGGGGCTCGGTGCCGGAGATGGGCCACGCGGTCCGCATCGAGGGCTCGCCCCCGGTCTTCGCGCAGGAGGGCCAGTCCGTCTACCGCTGGACCACCAGCCAGCTCCCGCCGCTCGCCCGCAAGGTCTGCGAGAAGGCCGGGATCACCCCGGAGGACCTGGCGGGGGTCGTCCTGCACCAGGCCAACCTGCGGATCATCGAGCCGCTCGCGGCCAAGATCGGCGCCGTGAACGCGGTCGTCGCCCGCGACGTCGTCGACTCCGGCAACACCTCCGCCGCCAGCATCCCGATGGCCCTGTCCAAGCTGGTCGAACGCGGCGAGATCCCCTCCGGCGCCCCGGTCCTCCTCTTCGGCTTCGGCGGGAACCTCTCCTACGCGGGCCAGGTCATCCGCTGCCCGTAGCCGGCCACCCCGCACGCACGCCGCAGGCCCACCCCCTCCCAGGGGGTGGGCCTGCGGCGTGTGCGACCTGAGAGGTAGCGGACGTCGCCCGGCGGACTGACGTATCCGCAGGCCCCACCGCCGGACGATGGGGCGGCACCCCGCACCACGCCCCCCGCCGAGGAGCACGATCCGTATGAGCCACAGGTCCATCGTCCTGACCACCGCCGCGGTCGTCACCGCCGTGGGCCTGGCCACCGTCGTGGCCCTTCCCGCCGCGGCGGACCGGTACGGCGGCCGCCACCAGGAATCGGACCACTACGCCACCGGCGCGGAGGCCAAACGGGCCCGGGCCTCGGTGCCGCGCTGGCTGGCCGACGACGCGAGGTCGGTGGAGTACTCGATGCGCACCACCGGCGGCCAGCGCCTCCTGAAGGCCACCCTCCCCGACGCCGGGCTCCCGGCCGGCTGCACCCCGGACGGCGCGTCCCGCCCCCGGCCCCCGGAGATGACGGCCGACTGGTTCCCCACGGGCGCCGAGCACCGGGCCACCGCACGCTGCGGCCTCTACTACGCCTACACGGACGGCGGCACCCTCTACGCCTGGCAGCTCAACGACGACTGGATCAAGGAAGGCGCCGGCAGCTGACCGAGACGATCCGTCTCGCAGAACCCTTCGGGCATGCCCGCAGGTCAGCGCGGCGCGGCGGACGACAGCCGCCCGGATATGTGGTCGGAGACCCGCCGATCCTTTGCTATTGTTGTCCATGTCGCCGCGGGAAACCGGGGCCGACCACCTGGTCCGGGTGGCGGAATGGCAGACGCGCTAGCTTGAGGTGCTAGTGCCCTTTATCGGGCGTGGGGGTTCAAGTCCCCCCTCGGACACCAGCAGGAACCCCACTCCGGTGGGGTTCTTTTGCGTTCCAGGGCTGTGGCGTGACCAACCACGTGACCAACAGCCCAGAGACCCTGTCTCAGACCAGGGCGGCGAGGCCGAGTCGGCCCGCGCTGGACGCGGCCAGTCGCCGCGCTCCGTTCTTCCTGCTGTGGCCGTACCGGGCCATCGTGTAGCCCGGCGAGTGGTGCCGGACGTTTGCCGAGACCTCTACGGGGTTCTCCCCGGCCTCCAGGTCGTTCGTGACCTTGCTGTGCCGCCAGTCGTGAATCCGGAAGTCCTCCGGCAGGTGCAGACGCGTCCGAAGGGTCCGCCACCGGGCGGAGACCTTCTCAGGGTCCTGCGGTCCGCCTGCCTCGCCCCGGTACAGCTTGAAGCCGTCACGGGCGAACACGAGGTCATGATCGATCCATGCCGGGCCGAGCCGTTCCCGCTCCGCCTGCTACCGCTCCCACTGCCACCTCAGCACGTTCATCACGGACTGATCGACGTAGATCACGGCGTTCGCGTCGCCGTCCTTGGTGAGCTTCCGCAGCCGGTAGGTGTTGCCCTCTTCGACCACGACCCATCCAAGCTCGATGGACCCCTCACCCCAGTTGATCAGAGACCACTTCATCCCCAGTGCCTCACTGGGTCGCACGCCAGTAGCGGCGTACACGGTCCACAGAGGGGCGTCACGGAGGCAGTGGTGGGTCAGGCCGCCGTCACACACCCGGTTCCCGCACGACTCCCATACCGACCCCAGGAACCGGCTGGTCTGGTCGTCATCCAGCGTGGGGAAGTCACGTTCTTGGGCCACGGCCCATCCCACAGCAGCTATCGAGCCAAGTCACCCACGCGAGTGATCACTACGGCGAGCTGTCTGCCCAGGCCAAAGGGCCTCCCCCGCCTGTCCGGACATGGCGCAGGGCAGAGGCCTCGCTGGACGGATCACGGGACCAACGACCATGCCGGCCGTGGGGCCAAAGTCCCTCCGCAGGCTCACAACAGCTGCGGTTGGTCTCCGCGTACCGCGCGAATCAGCAAGGTCCCTTGAGTCCGCTTGTCGTGTTCGGGGGCCGGTAGCACGGTGGCTGTGACATCGGGGAACCCGTACTCCTTGAGGAGTGCGGACCAGATGTGGGGCTCGTAGTCCCATCGCTTCACGATGGCCGGGTCTTCGTCGGGCCCCTTGGGGATGTACGACGCCTGACACCCGTAACAGCCTTCGACAGGGGGCCGCTGGGAGAAGGCGAATACCCCACCCGGCTTGAGGTTCGCGTGCACGATGGGCAGCAGTAGCCCAGGGTCGGTGAACCAGGCGGCGCCGAAGACGCTGTAGATCGCATCGAACACCGTGAACGTGTCGCCGAGATAGGCGAGGGCGTCGCCTTGGTGCAGTTCCATCCCGTCCACGTCGGGCCAGCGCTCGCGGGCCTTCGCGAGCTGCTTCGGGGAGAGGTCGATACCTTCGGCCTTCATGCCGAGGGTGGCGAGGTGAGCGGCGTTCCCACCGGACCCGCACCCGAGGTCGAGCACGCTGTCTCCCGGCTTCACCGCCAGCACTTCGGCCCCGGGGCCGTGGTCGGCGTACTGGGTCCAGTTGAACCAGGTGGTCTCGCCCCGGGCGTTCGTCGGGCGCCTGTGAGGCTTGCTGTGTGCGTACTCGTCCCAGGCCGCGCTACGGGTGTCAGACACTTCGCTTCCGTTCTCGTTCACGGGCACAGCCGCCCGGCATGAGTAGCCGGGCGGCTGGCCGATTGGGTGTGCGGTGCTACTTCTTCCCGCCGACGGGGCTGTCGGTGCAGCCAGCGTGGCACTGCGAGCAGTCCGCTGCGCCCTCGTCGGGCCAGAACTCAGCGTCGACGGTGAACCCGGCCGCACGGATCGTGGCTGTCGTCACGGCCATGGCGGCCCGACCGGTCTCGGGGTCCGTGCCGTCCTCGTCCTCGTCGGGGACGTGGTGGATGTAGTCCACGCCGAGAGCCCGCGAGAAGACGACGTAGGGGACGCTCCGCTTGAGGAACTTGTGCCAGAACGAGTCCACGCGGAGCGAGGGAGTCAGCGGCTCGCCCGTCTGGACACTGGCGGCCAGGTAGGCCGCCATCTGGTTCACGCCGCGCTCGCCGAGCTCGTCGGTCAGCTCCGGCCAGTCCTTGCGCACGTCTTTGATGAGTTGGGCCCGAACCTCGGGGCTGACTAGGTTCAGGACCTCGGTCGGGCTGTACTGCGTGATCGTCACGTCTGTGCCTTCCTGGTCAAGGGATGCCGGTAGCCGGTCCCTGCGGATGGTGCGTGATCGGGGTTGGTGCACCGGGGGCACTCACAAGCGGGCCATGCGGCGGAAGCCATGGGGGTCAGCGGCTTCACGGCACGGTCGGACAGGTACACGACTTCTCCGCCGTACGTACGTCCGCCGTCGCGGGATACCCGCATGGTCATCGTCATCCGCTCGCCTCCCTCGCAGCTGCCCTCGGTCGCCTAGATGTTCCTGCCGGGAGGTAGGGCACAGCGACGACGAAACGGGCGTCGTCGGGGCGTCACTCGGAGGGGCGTCATTGACACCCCAGAGGGCGTCAATTAGGTGTCATTGGACCGGACTTCGGTCTAGCTTTGACGTCATGACGACGACCGCAGTGGTGCCGAATGATGTGCTGCGGGCCGTGCGTATCGGCCTGCGGATGAGCCAAGACGATTTCGCCAAGGCGATCCGCCGGGCAGGGCAAGAGCTGGGAGAGCCCAACGAGGCATCCAAGCGGCTGGTACAGCGCTGGGAGTCGGGTACGAGCAAGACGCCCCGGGGTGTGTACGCCAGGGCGTTAGAGCGGGTCACGGGTCGTCCGGCTGAGGCTCTGGGGTTCTCCCTGCCGGTCCCGATGGCAAGAGTCCACACAGACGGATCAGGAGGGCATGACATGGACGCAGGAGCAGGCGGAGTCGCCTCCGCCGCTGTGGGCGCGCAGACGGCCACACAAACGCCTAGCGAGACGTTCTCGGGGGTGTGGCTCAGCCGATACGAGTTCTATTCGTCCAGCCGTGACGAGACGTTCGAGGCGACGCACTACGTGGTGATCGTTCAGCACGGGAACAGGCTGACCGCTCAGAGCCTGCCGGGTGCGTCCAGCAATCCGGACAGCCCTCTCACGTTGGATCTCACCGTTGATCGCAACGTGGTCACAGGATCGTGGGTAGAGCAGACCGCCGCCGAGGGCTACTACAACGGCGCTCGCTATCACGGGGCCCTTCAGCTACTGGTCGAGCCGACCGGCCGACGTATGGCCGGGAAGTGGGTCGGGTTCGGCAAGGACTTTGACGTGAATACTGGGCCCTGGGAGCTGCGTCTCGTGGACCGGTCTACGTCCAAGGCCACCTTGGAGCAGTACAGCCGGGCCCCGGAGTAGCTGGTTGGCCACGTGACCAACGCATGACCAACAGCGGGCCGGAACGGGCCGAAACGCATGGGACGCATGACCAAGCCAAGCCGTCAAGAAACGGCTCTTCAGGGCCTGTTTCCCCAGGTCAGGACGCAAGAAGGCTGGTGCCCGAGTGGAGAGTTCAAGTCCCCCCTCGGACACAGAGTAAGTGCAGACGGAAGAGCGGATCGTGACCCAGTGGTCACGATCCGCTCTTTTGTGTCTGTTGTCCTTCAGTGCCGGTGATCGGATTTCGGGTCCGCCGTCAGGAGCTGCAGGGCCGCCTCGTGCGGGGAGTCGGGCTCTGCGTGGTAGAGCTTCAGGATGTTGCCGTCCTGGAGGTCGGCGGACTGGTACATCAACTCCAGCTCGCCCACCACCGGATGGTCGAAGAGCTTGGTGCCCTCGATGCAGTTCGCCACCCGCTGGCGGCACCAAAGCGCCGCGAACCCCTCGCTCTGGATGGTCAGTTCACCGATCAGCTCGGCCAGCCGCGGATCGTGCCGGTGATTTCCGGAGATGAATCGCAGGTACGTCACGTTCGACTCCGACTCGGCGGCCCAGTCCGCGTACAGAGCCCGGACGTTGGCGTCGAGGAAGTTCATCTTGATGATGTTGGGGCGCCGTTCGGCGTCCTCGGGGACGCCGCATTCGAGGTGCGGTGCGAACAGCTGGTGGTACGTGGGATTCCAGGCCAGGATGTCGCACCGGTAGTTCAGCACGGCCGCCGCCACATGGCCGAGCGACGACATCAGCATCCTGGTGCTGGGGCCGAGCTGATCGTCACGGGGCGTTTGCCGCTGCGGGTTCTGCACCGCCGTGCCGATCCTGAGCAGGTGGTCCTGCTCGTCGAGGCTCAGATCCAGTGCGCGGGCGATGGAGAGCAGGACCTGCGGCGAAGCCTGCGCGGTCTGTGACTGCTCGAGCCGGGTGTAGTAGGTCTGGCTCACGCCCGCCAGCGCGGCCACTTCCTCGCGGCGCAGTCCGGGAACGCGCCGGGAGTTGGTGGTGCGCAGCCCCATCCGCTCGGGGCGGACACGTTCGCGCATCTGTCGCAGGTAGCTGCCGAGGTCCGTGTTCACGATCTGTTCCACGCTTCTCATGATGAAGTGCCGGACGGCATCGGCCCCATGGGGTCACCGCGGACTACCGGAACCTGCTCCGCAGCAGCAGCCACAGGAGCACGCCGACGGCGAGCTGGGAGGTGCCGGCCACGCCGATCGCCACGTGGATGCCGGTGAGCTCCGCGGCGGCGGTCACCGTGCCCCGCCCGATGGCGGCCGCGAACGCCGCGCTCACCAGCGGGATGCCGATCGCGATGCCGACCTGCTGGCTCTGGGTGGCCATCCCGGTCGCCATGCCCTGTTCGTCGGCGTCCACGGACGAGGTGGCGATGACCATGAAGGACAGGGCCGCCGTCATGGAGAAGAAGGCGTTCACGAACTGGGTGATGATCAGGGGGATCAGCCAGCGCGCGTCCGAGGTCGCCCAGAGCGCCTGCAGCATGAACGCGCCCTGGAGGGCCAGGGAGGCGCCGAGCACGGTGCGCGGCGGGATGCGCTGGAGGAGGCGCGGACCGACGAGGCCCGCGATGATCTGGCCCACCCCGATGCCGAGCAGCACGAGGCCGGCGACCAGGGAGGACAGGCCGAGCACGTTCTGGACGTACAGACCGGTGAAGAAGATCAGCGCGGTCTCGCCGCCGAAGATGAACAGGGCGGCCACGTTGCCGAACGCGATGTCCCGCTTCTTCAGGACCTTGACCGGGACCAGGGCGTCGGCGGTGCGGCTCTCCACGGCCCAGAAGACGCCCAGCAGGACGGCGGCGGCGATCAGCGCGCCGCCCGCCGTCAGGTCCAGGCCCTGCTCGCCGATGCGGGTGACGCCGTAGATCCCGGTGAACAGGCCCAGGGTGATCAGCAGCGCGCCCGGCAGGTCGATGCGGCTGCGCCGCGCGGCCCGGCTCTCGTCGACGACGAACGGCACGACGACGATCGCCGCGATGGCCACGGGGATGTTGATGAAGAAGGCCCAGCGCCAGGAGAACACGTCGGTGAGGACACCGCCGAGGATCGCGCCGACGCTGAACCCGGAGCTCATCATCACGCTGTTGAGGCCCAGCGCCCGGGTCCGCAGGGCGGGCTCGGTGAAGGCCGTGGTGAGCAGGGCGAGCGCGGCGGGCGTGACAGCCGCGGTGGCCAGACCCTGGAGGGTACGGGCGACCAGCAGCATCGCGGCCGAGTCGGAGACGCCGCCGATGAGCGAGGAGACGGCCAGGACGACCATTCCGGCGGTGAAGATGCGCCGACGCCCCACGTGGTCGCCTACGCGGCCGAAGACGAGGGTGCATCCCGCGGCACACAGGGCGAACGTCGTGGTGATCCACTGCAGGCTCCCCGTCGAGAACCCGAGGGACACGCCGACCTCGGGCAGCGCGACGTTCAGCACGGAGAAGTCCGCGGCCATCATGAACTGCGACGCCAGGAGCACCACCAGGGCGGCGACTTGGCGCCCTGTCATACGGACATGGGCCTGCGGCGCGGCCGCGGTGGTCGGGGAGGTATCGGCGGTTGTCATGCCGCCAGCCTCGGCCGCCCGCACCGCCCCAGCCAGATCCCTTCTGACAGCACTCCTGCGGAGACTGTCACTGGCAGTGCCACCTTCGTCATCGGCCCGCCCGGGCGTGCACCTCACATGCGCAGGACCACCAGGCCGTCGGGGGAGGGGAGGGTGCCCGGGGTGATCTGGGTGAAGGTGCGGGGGAGGGCGAGGTGGGGGTGGGCCGGGTCGGGGTCGGCTTCGAAGAGGTACGCCGCCGCCGACGCGGGGTCGCTGACCAGGTGGGGGCCGTCCTGGGCGGTGGCGCGGGTCAGCGGGGTGCGGAAGAGCCGGCCCAGCAGGCGCAGGGTCTCCGGGGTGATCCGGGTCGGCGGGGCGGGGTCCGACGGCTGCGGGGCGGGGTCCGGGGCGGGCGCGGTGGCCGGGTCCGCGGCGGGGCCCGGGGGCGGCGGGGCGTCCGGCGGGATGGCGCCGGACAGCAGCAGGGCCAGCAGCACCGGTACCGCCTTGCGGCGCAGGGCCTCGGTGGCGGCGTGCAGCCGGTGCGCGTGGCTCGCGGGCAGCGAGAGCGCGAGGCTTCCGGCGGCGCCCCCGGTCGCGATGGGGACGGCCGCGCAGACGACCCCGGGTGAGTACTCGCGCAGGTCGAAGACGGGGGAGCCCGGGGCCACCGCGTCCAGGGCGCTGAACAGGGTCCGGCTGTCGGTGATGGTCCGCGCCGTGAGCCGGGCCGGGCGGTGGCGGGCCACGTGGTCGGCCCGGCCGTGGTGGTCGAGCTGGGTCAGCAGGCACTTGCCGACCGCGCTGGCGTGCGCGGCGGCCCGGAAGTCCACCCATTCCCGCACCGGCGGAGCCCCCGGCCCGTCCGCCATCTGCGTGATCCGGACCTCGCCCTCCGCGTACCGGCCGAGGTATACGGCGGCGCCCGCGCTGTCGCGGGCCAGGGCCAGGGTGCGCTGGAGCTGACCGGCCAGGCCCGCGCCGCCGGGGGAGCCGAGCCGGTCCAGGGCCGGGCCGCCGGCGTACACCCCCGCGCCCGGGCGGTACGCGTACTCCTCCTCGCACAGCATGGTCAGCAGCGGGCGGAGCGCCGCCTCGGTGAGCCCCGACTCGCGGGCGAGCCGGCCCGCCCGCACGCCCAGGGGGTGCCGCTCCAGGACCTGTACGACGGCCAGCGCGCGCCGCGCCTGGGCCAGGGCGTCGCCCGCGTCGGCCTGGACCACCGTCCGGCGGGCGGCCGAGGTCAGCGCGGGATGGCGCAGCGGGCCCGGGCCCGGGCGGGGGCGGCGCACCGGGAGCGGGGGCGGCGGCAGGAACGCGGCCAGCACCGCGGGCAGCCCCGCCCGGGGCAGCGGCACCGGGCCCAGGTCGGGATCGTCGGGCTGGTCCACGTACCGCAGGACGGCCGCCTGGGCGCACAGCCGGACCTCGCGCAGCTCGCGGCGGCCGCTCGGCCGGAAGCCGTGGCGGCCCAGCTCCCGCGCCCAGAGCCGGGCGTCGTGGTGCTCGCCGCGCCGGGAGTGGTCGAGGAAGAGGCAGTACGCGGCGGGGGCGGTGCGCGGGCTGCCGGAACCCGCGGCGAACTGCCACCAGAAGCGGGAGCCCTCGCGCAGCCCCGCCAGGTGCAGCAGGCAGCCGAAGGCGACCGCCCCGGGCAGGTCGGCGTGTCCGCCGTCGACGAAGCGGCCGAGGTCCTTCCCGGCGCGGGGGTCGCAGACCACGGCGAGGCAGGCGGCCTTGAGGTCGCGGCGGGCCCGTTCGGAGTCGAGGGGACAGTCGCGGGCCGGGTCGCTCCAGCCGAAGGGGCGGCGCCGGCCCGGGGCCGTGGAAGCGGGGAGGAGGGGGGTGCGCAGCAGCCGGGACTCGGCGGCGCCGAGGTCGTAGTGGGGGTAGCGGTCGCGCACGCCGGCCCGGGCCAGGAACTCGGTCAGCGCGCGCGGCGGCCCGGCGGGGGCGCCGGCGTGCTCCTCGCGGGGCCTCATGATCCGGCGGACGCGTCGAGCAGCCGGGCGAGGCGGCGGTGGGCCTGGCCCAGCTGGGAACGGACGGTGGCCTCGTCGACGCCCATCACGGAGGCGGCCTCGCCGGGGGTGCACTGGAGCCCGTAGCGCAGGATCACGGTGTCGCGCTGGCGTTCGGCGAGGCGGGAGACGGCCGAGTAGAAGCGGATGGTGTCGGCGAGCACCTCGTACCGGTCGGCGTGGGCCTCCTTGAGGGCCGCCTCGAAGGCGGTGGTGTCCATCGGCTCGGGCCGCCGCCGGCGGGGGTCCTGCCGCCGCTGTCCGTCGACGATGCGCTGCTTGAGCACGGTCCAGGCGTAGGCGTCGAGGCGGTCCATGTGCAGCATGCGGAGCCACTCGTTCATGATCGAGTCGAAGGTGGCGTCCACGGCGTCCTCGGCGGCGGCGTCGGAGCCGAGCTGAAGGTACGCGAAGCGCATGTACGCCGGCCGCCGGTTGGTGTGGAAGGCCCAGTACGACAGGCGCGCGCTCGGATCCCACTGACTCATGGGCGTCGGCCGCCGCTTCCGGCTGGGCAGTCCCACGGCCCCGCCGGACTCCTCCGGTCCGCCATCGTTCACCGTTCCCCACCTCATCCCCTGTGCGGGGTCCATGGAAGCAGCGCGGGCGCACTCGGAGGGCGCAGAGAAGAAACCTGGAAATATTACGTTCGGTGATGATCGGTTCGTGATCGATGTCGACCGGTCGGCGCCCCGGCCAGCACGTACGCATATGCCAGCGACCGGGCGCGCCCCGAGTGGTGCGCGGGGCGGACACGGCGTGTGACCGGTCTCGTGCTCCCCGGAATCCGGTCGGGGGGCCCGTTCCCCGCCTGTAACATGGGCCCATTGCGAGGGCCGTGACGGAGAGGCCCCGCATGAATCCGTACAAATGAAACGAATGGAGCATCCGAGGATGGCTCGACACCTGATCACCAGCGCGCTTCCCTACATCAACGGGATCAAGCACCTGGGCAACATGGTCGGGTCGATGCTTCCGGCGGATGTGTACTCCCGGTACCTCCGCCAGCGCGGCCACGACGTCCTGTACATCTGCGCCACCGACGAGCACGGCACCCCCGCCGAACTCGCCGCCAAGGAGGCCGGGATCTCGGTCGCCGAGTTCTGCGCGCAGGCCCACGACGCCCAGAAGGCGGTCTACGACGGCTTCCAGCTGTCCTTCGACTACTTCGGCCGCAGCTCGTCCGCGCAGAACCGCGAGATCACCCAGCACTTCGCGCGCAAGCTGCAGGAGAACGGCTTCATCGAGGAGCGCGCGATCCGGCAGGTCTACTCGCCGGTCGACGGCCGCTTCCTGCCGGACCGCTACGTCGAGGGCACCTGCCCGCACTGCGGCTACGACAAGGCCCGCGGCGACCAGTGCGAGAACTGCACCCGCGTCCTGGACCCCACGGACCTGATCGAGCCCCGCTCGGCCATCTCCGGCTCCACCGAGCTGGAGGTCCGCGAGACCAAGCACCTGTTCCTGCGCCAGTCCGTGCTCCAGCACGAGGTCGAGGCCTGGGTCGCCGAGCACGAGGAGGAGTGGCCGCAGCTCGCCTCCTCCATCGCCCGCAAGTGGCTGACCGAGGGCCTGCACGACCGCGCCATCACCCGTGACCTCGACTGGGGCGTTCCGGTCCCCGCCGACACGTGGCCCGAACTGGCCGCCGAGGGCAAGGTCTTCTACGTCTGGTTCGACGCCCCGATCGAGTACATCGGCGCCACCAAGGAGTGGGCCGACCTCGACGCGGCGAACCGCGACTACAAGTCGTGGTGGTACGAGGCCGACGACGTCCGCTACACCCAGTTCATGGCCAAGGACAACGTCCCGTTCCACACGGTGATGTTCCCCGCCACCGAACTGGCCACCCGCGAGCCGTGGAAGAAGGTCGACTACGTCAAGGCCTTCAACTGGCTGACGTACTACGGCGGCAAGTTCTCCACCTCGCAGAAGCGCGGCGTCTTCACCGACCAGGCCCTGGAGATCCTCCCGGCCGACTACTGGCGCTACTTCCTCATCGCCAACGCGCCCGAGTCCGACGACTCCTCCTTCACGTGGGAGCACTTCACCGCCACGGTGAACAAGGACCTCGCCGACACCCTCGGCAACTTCGTCAACCGCGTGCTGTCCTTCTCGCGCAAGCGCTTCGGCGACGACGTCCCGGCGGGCAACGCGGCCGGCGAGGCCGAGGCGAAGCTCGGCGAGCAGATCGCCGAGCTGCTGGCCGAGTACGAGGGCCACATGGACACGCTCCAGTACCGCAAGGCCGCGGCCGCGCTGCGCGCCCTGTGGTCGGCCGGAAACTCCTACCTGGAGGAGAAGGCCCCCTGGCTGGAGATCAAGACCGACCCCGAGGGCGCGGCACTGACCCTGCGCACCGCGATGAACCTCATCCACCTTTACTCGGTGGTCTCCGAGCCGTTCATCCCGGCCTCGGCGCGCGCCATGCGCTCCGCGTTCGACCTGGCCGGCGACACCGCGGCGTGGGTGACCCCGGAGCAGGCCAAGGCGCTGGACTCGGTCCCCGCCGGGACCCCGTTCACCGTGCCGCCGGTGCTCTTCGCGAAGATCACCGAGGAGGACCTGGAGTCCTACCCGGAGCGTTTCGGCGGCAACCCGGAGGCCTGAGGCCACTGAATTATCCCGCTGTCGAAGGGGGGGGAACCTCAGGGGGGCGCCCCCCTTGGCCTGCGGCGGGGCGGGGCCGG
>NZ_JBHWBP010000085.1:21543-26836 GCF_042735575.1 Streptomyces sp. NPDC059564
AGGGGGAGCACGTGGCGGCGGCCGGGGGCGTGTGGGCGCTCACCGGGTCGCGGGGGGCCCCAATAATTTTCGCGTCGCGGCTGGCGCGCCCCGCCCGGGGTGCGCGCCCCTTCGGCGTGCGCGGGGCCGGTGCCGAATGAGGGCCGGGGTAGGGAAAACCCCACCACGAAGGCTCCGCCTGGGCGTGCAGACCCGAGGGGGCCGCGCGGCTGGAATGGGTCCATGACCCCCTCCACCCGCCCCCTCCCGTTCGGGGCCGCCCGCCTCCTCCCCGTCTCCCGCACCGGCCGGTGGACCGCCGGGTGGCTGCTCGCGGCCGCCTGGGCGCTGTCGTTCCCGCTGTTCTCCCCGCTCGGCCCGCACCGGCTGTGGGGGTGGTGCGCGGCCGCCGGGTACCTGGCCGCCGCCGGGGCCACCCTCCTCGGCCGCCGCCGCGCCGCGCTCGGCGCGGCCCTGCTGGGCGCCGTGGCCGTGCCGCTGCTGTACCTGGTCCTCACCGGCCAGGGCCAGTCCGAGGTCGGGGTGATCGAACGTTCCGGGCGGCTCCTGCTGGAGTCCGGGCGGCTCTACGTGGACCAGCCCGCCGGGGTCGAGGAGTACACCCCCTACCTGCCGGGCATGGCCCTCCTCGGCCTCCCGCGCGCCCTGCTGGGCGGCGGCGACGGCTGGGCGGTCCAGCTGCTAGGCGACGCCCGGATCTGGTGCGCGGCGGCCCTGTTCGCCGCCCTCTGGGCCGGCCGCCGGATGCTCGGCGGGCCCCCCTCGCCGCTGCTCCCGGTGCTGGTGGCTTCGCCGGTGGTGGCCCTTCCGCTGGCGGTGAGCGGGGTGGACCTGCCGCTGGCGGGCCTGTGCTGCCTGGCGCTCGCGGCGGCGGTGTCGGGCCGCCCGGCGGTGGCGGGGGCGGCGCTCGCGGCGGCGTGCGCCCTGAAGTGGACCGCCCTGCCCGCGGTGGCGGTGGTCCTCGCGGTCCTCGGGGCCTGCCGGGGCGCCCGGGCCGCCGGGCGCTGCGCGGCGGTGGCGGCGCCGGTCACGGCCGTACTGGTGCTGCCCGGGGTCCTGCTCCAGCCGGCGGAGCTGTGGCGGCAGGTGTTCGCCTTCCCGACGGGCCGGGCGGACGTGCCGACCCCGGCGAGCAGCCCCCTGCCGGGCCACCTGCTGGCGGGACTCGGCTCGTGGGGCTGGTACCTGACGGTGGCCCTGCTGGCGCTGGGCGGCCTGGGCGTCGGGGTCTCCCTGCTGGTGTGCCCCCCGCGCACGGTGGTGGCCGCCGCCGACCGCCTCGCCCTCGGCCTGACCCTGGCCTTCCTGCTGGCCCCGGCGGGCCGCTTCGGCTACCTGGCCCTGCCCGTGCTGCTGGTGCTGTGGGCCCGCTCGACCGTACCGGCCCGGGCGGGTCTGGGCGCCGGCCCGCGGCCGGGGGCGTCCCGGATCGTGGCCCGTTCGGCTACCGGGAGCCACCGCCCGGCACCCTCCCGGTAGCCGGCCGGCCCGGGCGGGCGCGCTCGGGGTCCGGCTCCGGGTCCCGGCTCAGGGGGTGTCGGTGCCGCGGAGGTGGGCCAGGACGGCCAGGACGCGGCGGTTGCCCTCCGTCGGGTCCAGGTCCAGCTTCATGAAGATGCTGGACGCGTGCTTGACGACGGAGGCCTCGGTGATGAACAGCCGGGCCGCCAGGGCCTGGTTGTTGAGCCCCTCGGCCATCAGCGCCAGCACCTCGCGCTCGCGCGGGGTCAGGCGGGCCAGCGGCCGGTCCCGCCCGTCCCGGGGCGCGAGCAGTATCCGCACCACCTCGGGGTCGATGACCGTCTGGCCCCCGTGGACCCGTTCCAGGGCGTCGAGGAACTCGGTCACCTCTCCGACCCGGTCCTTGAGCAGGTAGCCCAGCCCGGCCGCCGGACCGCCGCCGAACAGCTGGGCCGCGTACGCCGTGGCCACGTACTGGGAGAGCACCAGGACCGGCAGCGAGGGGTCGTGGGAGCGCAGTTCGAGTGCGGCCCGCAGTCCCTCGTCGCGCAGGCCGGGCGGCATGCGTACGTCGGTGACGACCACGTCCGGCCGCTCGGCCGCCACCGCCCGCAGCAGCGCGGGCGCGTCGCCGACGGCGGCGAGGACCCGGTGGCCGCCGAGGGTCAGCAGTTCCGTCAGCCCGGCGCGCAGCAGCACGGAGTCCTCGGCGAGGATCACCCGGAGCACGGCACCTCCACGCGCAGTTCCGTCGGTCCGCCCACCGGACTGGTCACCGTCAGCCTGCCCCGCAACATCGCCACCCTGTCCGCGAGCCCCGCCAGGCCCGCCCCCGCGCCGGGATCGGCCCCGCCGCGGCCGTCGTCGCTGATGGTGAGGGTGAGCCGGTCACCCTCGACCCTACCGGCCACTCCGACGTGCGAGGCACCGCTGTGCTTGGCGGCGTTGGCGAGGGCCTCGGTGACGGTGAAGTAGGCGGTGGTCTCCACCGGTTCGGGCAGCCGGGGCAGGTGGGCCAGGTCCACCGTCACCGGCACGGGATGGCGCAGCGCCACCTCGGCAACGGCCGCCGCGAGCCCGTGGTCGGTCAGCACCTGCGGATGGATCCCCCGTACGAGGTCCCGCAGTTGCTCCAGCGCCAGCTTCGCCTCGCCGCGCCCCCGGGCGACCAGCGCCGCGGCGCCGGCCGCCTCCGGGATCCCGCGCAGCCGCATCTCGGCCAGGCCCAGGGTCATGCTGAGGGCGACCAGCTGCTGCTGGGCCCCGTCGTGCAGGTCCCGTTCGATGCGCCGCCGTTCGGCTTCGAAGGCCTCCACCAGGCGCACCCGCGACCGGGTGAGCTCCAGGACCCGGCCGTCCTCCTCGCGCGGTCCGAGCAGCAGCCGGGCCGTCTTCACCTGGGCCCCGGCGATCAGCGCTCCCGCGTACGCCGCCAGCACCAGCCCCGCCAGCCCGACGGCCGTGCCGCCCAGGGCCTCCAGCGGGCCCGCCACCGCCCGGCCGGGTATCAGCATCACCGGTTCCGGGGCGAGCGCCCACACGACGGCCGGGGAGGCGACGAGGATCAGCGAGAACGCCACCAGGGCCACCACCCCGAAACCGGCCGCGCCGAAGCCCGCCCCGAGCAGCGCGGCGTACCCGAACTCCCGCCAGGTGGCGCGCTCCCGCAGCCGGGTCCGCAGCCAGGCGGCCGCGCCGGCCCCGGCGAGCGAGGTGTGCGGATCGGCGACCGGCGCGGGCTCGACCCACCGCAGCCGGCGCCGCTCCAGCTCCGCGAGCGGCACCGCGCCGGCCACGGCGGCGAGCAGCAGCAAGAGGCCGACCCCGGCGACGGCCAGCAGCACCCCGAGGCCGGTGAGCAGCACCAGCGCGACCAGCACCGGGTAGCCGAGGAGGAACCCGCTGCCCAGGTACGCCCAGCACCGCCACGGCCACCACGACCCGAGGAACCGCAGGGGCCGCCGCACCACCCCCCACACGGCCACCGGAGGAACGAGGGGGGAGGCGGCGGAATCGGACATGCGCTCCAGCGTAGGCGCCTCCCGGCGTACGGCGGCCGCTCTAGGATCGGAGCATGACGCAGACGAGCACCAAGACCGAACTCGGCGACTTCCTGCGTTCCCGCCGCGCCCGGATCCGGCCCGAGGAAGCAGGCCTGACCATCTTCGGCGGCCGCCGCCGGGTGCCGGGGCTGCGCCGCGAGGAGGCCGCCCAGCTCGCAGGGGTCAGCGTGGACTACTACACGCGCTTCGAGCAGGGCCGCGCCGAGAACGTATCCGACGCCGTCCTCGGCGCCGTGGCCACCGCCCTGCGGCTGGACGCCACCGAGACCGCGCACCTGACCCGGCTCGTACGCAACGCCGGGCGCGCGGGCCCGCGCGGCGCGGCGGCGGACGCGGCCCGGGACGGCGAGGCGCAGCAGGTCCGGCCGGGGCTGCGCCGGCTGCTGGAGTCCATGCCCGAGACCCCGGCCTTCGTGGTCGGCCGGCGCACCGACGTCCTCGCCTGGAACCCGCTGGGCGCCGCCCTCCTCACGGACTTCGGCGCCCTGCCGCCCGAGCGGCGCAACAAGGCCCGGCTGGTGTTCCTGGACCCCGACGTGCGCGGCCGGTACGTGAACTGGGAGACCAAGGCCCGGGACCTGGTCGCCTACCTCCGCTACGACCTCGCACGGCACCCGCACGACGCCCGGTTCGCCGCCCTGATCGAGGAACTGGCCGAGCGCAGCCCGGAGTTCGGGCCGTTGTGGGAGGAGCAGGAGGTGGCCGAGAAGACGCACGGCGGGTACCACCTGCGCCACCCGCTGGTCGGCGAGTTCACCCTCACCTACGAGAGCCTGCGGCTGCCCGACGACCCCGACCAGATCCTGATCGCCTACACGGCGGAGGCCGGCTCTCCCTCGGAGGCCGCGCTACGGGTCCTCGCGGCGGCCACGGCCGAGGGCGCGGGCGCTGCGGCCCGGGGACAGCGCCAGCGGCAGGGCGGACGCCGATGACGGTCGAGGAGGTGGCCGAGGGCCGCAGGGCCGAGATCTTCGCGGGCCCGCCGCCCGACCGCCGGTTCACCGGCGACGCGACCGGCGGCGAGCGCCGCATGCTCCTCGACTTCCTCGGGGACCAGCGCGCGACCCTGCGGATGAAGTGCGCCGGGCTGGACGGGGAACTGGCCCTGCGGGCCGTGGAGCCCTCCACCCTGTCGCTGCTGGGCCTGGTCCGCCACCTCGCCGACGTGGAGCGGCGCTGGTTCCGCCAGGTCCTGGCCGGCCGGGAAGCCCCGCCCCGGTTCAGCTCGCCCGACGACGCGGACGGGGACTTCGACGGCGCGCTGTCCGGCTCCGGGGCCGTCGCGGAGGCCTGGGACGCCTGGCACACCGAGGTGGCCTTCGCCGAGCGCTTCGCCGAGGACGCCCCGGACCTCGACGTCCGGGGGACGGACGAGTGGCGCGGGACGGTGTCCCTGCGCTGGGTGCTCATCCACATGGTCGAGGAGTACGCCCGCCACAACGGGCACGCCGACCTGCTCCGCGAGCGCATCGACGGCGCCCGGGGCATGTAGCCGGGGCGGTGGCCGTCCGGCCGGGCGGGGCCCCGGCCCCCGGCCCCCGGCCCCCGGCCACCCGGCCGCCGTCCGTCCGGCCGTGCCGCCGGACGGCCGTACGAAGTCCGCCCTCGTACAAGGATCTTGACCTGTCTGCCGCGTGTCGAACCGGCGCCTTGATCGTTTCTTCAGCCGTAACCCTCATATCGGCTGCCGAATCGGGAGGAGCGCGGTGACGGCTTGGCAGTACTTCGCCGGGGCGGGTCTGGTGGCGGCACTCTGCCCGCTGCACGGC
>NZ_JBHWBP010000086.1:0-26531 GCF_042735575.1 Streptomyces sp. NPDC059564
GAGCGGATCCCCGGCGGCTACCGGGTCAACGGCTCCAAGAAGCCGTGCAGCCTGTCCGGTTCGATGGACGTGCTGACGGCCAGCGTGCAGGTGACGCAGGAGGACGGGCGCTCGGGGCTGGCCCTGATGCTGATCCCGGCGTCCTCCCCCGGCATCGAGACCCGGCCGTTCTGGGCCACGCCCGTGCTGGCCGCCTCGCAGAGCCACGAGGTGCGGCTCACCGACGTGGTGGTGCCCGAGGACCTGGTCATCCACAGCACCCCCGAGGACGCCGACCGGCTCGACGACCTCCAGACCGCCGGGTTCACCTGGTTCGAGCTCCTCGCCACCTCCTCCTACGTGGGCGCCGCGTCCGCGCTGGTCGCGCAGGTGCTGGAAGGCAGCCGGGGTACGGCCGCCGAGCGCGCGCAGTTGGCCGTACGGCTCGACGCGGCGGTCTCCCTCGTGGAGGGCGCGGCCCGCTCCCTGGAGGACGGCACCGAGGGCGACGAGGCGGTGGCCGCGGTGCTCACCGCCCGCTACGCGACGCAGGACCTCCTGGCCCAGACCGTCGACCAGGCCGTGGAGATGCTCGGCGGCATGGCCTACATCCGCTCGGGCGACGTCGCGTACCTCTCCTCCGCGGTCCGCGCCCTGGCCTTCCACCCGCCGTCGCGCGCGAGCGTCGCCGCGGAGCTGGCCGACTACTTCGCCGGCGGCCCGCTGCGGCTGTCCTGACCCCCTCCGCAGGACCCCCCGCGCCCGGCCGCACGCCGCACGCCTGACCGCCCGTCGGAAGGACAACACCCCTCATGGACATCAAGAACCCGGTGGAATCACCGGTCACGTTCAACCTGCACCGCGCCGAGTACCTGGTCGCCTTCGCCGTGACGATCGGGTTCATCCTGTGGCACTTCCTGGACATCAACTGGTTCGCGGCGATCGGCCTGTTCCTCTACATCGACCTCATCGGCTACATCCCCGGGGCCATCGCCTACCGGCGCAGCGCCGACGGGCGGATCCCGAAGGCGTACTACGTCCTCTACAACACGATGCACAGCCTGCTCAGCGTGGCCGCCGTCGGCCTGCTGTGGATGTGGCTGATCGGCCCGGAGTGGGCGCTGCTGGCCCTGCCGTTCCACGTGTTCGGCGACCGCGGCGTCTTCGGGAACTTCCTCAAGCCCTTCGGGCTGCCCTTCGAGCCGGAGGACACGCCGCTGGTCGACCAGGTCGCGGCGATGCTGCGGCGCCGCTCGGCCACCGACGGCCCGGTCCCGCTGCCGTACGACGAGCACCCGGCGACCATCGCCGCCACCGCCCCGGCCGTCGGGGTGAACCGGTGAGCCGCTACCCCACCTGGCTCACCGACCGCTCCCCCTCCGCGCCCGCCGAGGGGTACGAGGACCCGGAGGCGGCGCGCCTCGCGCTGCGCCGGCTCGCCTCCAGCGTGACGGTGCTGACCGTCAGCCGCGACGGCGTCCGGCACGGCACCACCGCCAGCGCCGTGGTCACCCTGTCCCGGGACCCGCTCGTGCTCGGCGCCTGCCTGCGGCCCACCTCGACCTTCGCCGCCATGGTCCGGCGGGCCGGCAAGTTCTCGGTGAACGTCCTCGCCTCGGCGCAGAACGACGTCGCCCGCCGCTTCGCCAACCCCGGACGCCCCCTCGGCGACGCCCAGTTCGAGGGCTTCGACTGGTCCACCGACCCGCTGACCGGGGCCCCGCTGCTCGGCGGCAGCCTCGCCCACATGGCCTGCCGGGTCCTGGGCTGGCACCAGGTCGGCGACCACGACATGCTCCTCGCCGAGGTCACGGGCGGCAACCACACCGTCGACTCCCCGATGCTCAGCTTCGCCGGCCGCATGCACAGCGCCGCCGTCACCCCCGCCGCTTCCATCGCTCCCGCCGCTTCCGTCTCTCCCAGTGAGGTTGTGTCATGACCACCGTTCCGCAGATCCCCGTCGAGGCCGACTGGGACCGCGCGCCCAACCTGCTCGACGGCGCCCAGGAGATGACCCTGACCGCCGACGAGTGCGATCTCGGGTACTGGCTGTCCGCCGTCGCCCAGGGCACCCTGCGCGGGCGGGCCGAGGCCGGGCACGACGCCGGGACCCCCGCGTACATGCGCGAGGACGGGCCGCTGCGCCAGGCCCTCGTCCTGGAGCTGGGCAACCGCTCGCTGGCCGAGACCCGCGCGGTCGAGGTGCTCTCGCACTACGTGATCGGCGCGCCGGGCGTCGTCGAGCAGGAGTTCTTCACCACCCAGGTGATCGACGAGGCCCGGCACGCGATGATCTTCCGCAAGCACCTCACCGACCTCGGGGTGCCCCGGGCCGGGCTGCTGGACTTCATCAAGGAGCAGGGCGCCGACTACACGAAGCGGGTGCTGAACCCGATCGCCGAGTTCGCCACCTCCGTGGTCCGCGACGAGGGCGACTTCATCGGCGCGGTCGCGGTGTTCACCATCGTCATCGAGGGGGTCCTCGCGCCCGCCGCCGAACTGAGCGAACGCAAGTGGACGCTGCTGGACCCGGCGGCCGCCGAGATCGCGCGCGGGGCGTCCATCGACGAGATCCGCCACCTCACCGTCGGCAGCTCCATCGTCCGCGAGCACCTGGCGCGCACCCCCTCGTACCGGCCGCGGCTGATCGAGCTGATCCGGCGCGGGCGCCGGCTGTGGGACGAGCTGCCGTCGGAGGAGTTCGTGCTGGAGCGCGAGGAGCTGTTCCAGCAGGGCATGTTCGCGCACGCCGAACTCCTCGACGGCTACGAGGTCTTCCCCGGCTGCAAGCTGCTGGAGACCACCCCGAAGCAGCGCTACGACCTCGCCGAGCAGTGGACCGACGACATGGCCGAGGTGCGGCTGCCGTACATGGGCATCCCGGAGGCCGTCGACATCATCCGCAACCACCCGAGGTGATCCGGTGACGTCCACGATCCCCGCGAGAGCGGACGTGCGCGAGGCCAAAGAGCCCGCGCTGCGCCGGACCCTGACCACCCCCCGGATCGTGTTCCTCGTGGTCGCCGCGGCGGCCCCGATGTCCGGGGTGGTGGGCTCGGTGCCCCTCGCCTACGCCATCGGCAACGGGGCGGGGGTGCCCGCCACCTTCGCCCTGGCCGGGCTGATCCTGCTGTGCTTCTCCGTCGGCTACGCGGCGATGAGCCGGCACGTGGTCGGCGCGGGCGGCTTCTACACGTACATCGGGCAGGGCCTGGGCCGGCCGCTCGCCGTCGCGGGCGGACTGACCGCCGTCGTCGCCTACACGGCGGCGGTCGCGGGGGTCGCCGGGGCCTTCGGGTACTTCGCCGAACTGGTCTCCGCCGCCCACCACCTGGCGGTGCCCTGGCCGGTGTGGACGGGCGGGGCGCTCGCGCTGACGGCGGTCATGGGCTACCGGCGGATCGACCTGAGCGCCCGGCTGCTGGCGGTGCTGATGGTCGCCGAGGTGGCGGTGCTGGGCCTGCTCGCGCTGGCCATCGGGGTGCGGCACGGCACGGACACCCTGCCCGCCGCCTCCTTCCGGCCCGACACCGTCTTCTCCCCCGGCCTCGGCGTCGCCCTGATGTTCGCCCTGATCTCCTACGTGGGCTTCGAGGCGGCCGCGCTGTACGGCGAGGAGAGCCGCGACCCGAAGCGCAGCGTGCCCGTCGCCACCTACACCTCCGTCGTCCTCATCACCGTCTTCTTCGCGGTGATCAGCTGGGCGGCGGTCGGGGCGGTCGGCGCGGACCGGGTCGCGGACACCGCCGGGAGGGAACTCGGCGACCTGTTCTTCCACCTGTCCGACGACTACCTCGGCACCTTCGCGACGAGCGTGATGCAGGTGCTGCTGTGCACCAGCCTGTTCGGGGCCCTGCTCGGCCTGCACACCGCCGCCAACCGGTACCTGTTCGTACTGGGCCGCGAGCGGGTGCTGCCCGCCTCGCTGGCCCGGATCCACCCGCGGCACGCCTCCCCGTACCGGGCGAGCGTGGTGCTGTCGGTGGCCACGGCCGTGGTCTGCGCCCTGTTCGCGCTGGCGGGGGCGCATCCGTACACGAACCTCGCCACCACCATGCTCGCGCTGGGCACGGTCGGGATCGTCGGTCTCCAGGCGGCCGTGGCCGTGGCGGTGCTGGTGTTCTTCCGGCGGCATCCCGACGCGCACTGGTGGCGCACCCGGCTGGCCCCCGCCCTGGCCCTCCTCGGGCTGGTGGGCGCGCTGGTACTGCTGCTGGACAACTTTCCCCTGGTCACCGGCACCACCTCCGTCTGGGTCAACCGGATCCCCTGGCTGATGGTCGGGGCCGCGCTCGGCGGGCTCGGCTACGCCGGGTGGCTGCGGGCCCGGGCGCCGGAGCGCTACCGCGCGGTCGCCACCGCGGCGCACGACACCTTCGAGGACTAGGAGCCCGTCATGCACGACCCGCACACCCTGCTCCAGGACGAGGCCCACGCCGCCCTGGCCCGACGCGGACACCGGCTGGACCGGGTCGCCCTGCGCGACCTGACCGAACAGCGCGCCCGGCTCATCGCCGAGCGGGACAAGCTGCGGGCCGAGCAGAACCGCTCCGCGCGCAGCGGCGTCCGCCCCGACGATGCCGCCCGGGCCCGGATGCAGGAGGCCAAGGAGCGCCTGCGGTCGGTGTCGGAGGAGCTCCGGGGGGCGGAGGAGGGCCTGTCCGCGCTGCTGCTGGCCGTGCCCAACCTGCCGTACGCGGACGTCCCCGACGGGACCGAGCAGGATCCGCCGGTGGTGCGCCGGGTCTGGGGGGAGGTGCCGGGATTCGAGTTCACCCCGCGCGACCACGTGGACATCGGCACCGGCCTCGGGATCCTGGACCAGGTGCGGGCGGCCCGCCTGTCGGGCTCCCGCTTCGCGGTGACCCGCGGGGCGGGGGCCCGCCTGGAACGGGCGCTGGCCTCGTTCCTGCTGGACCTGCACACCACCGAGCACGGGTACACCGAGCACGGGGTGCCGCACCTGGTGACCCGGGAGACGATGACCGGGACCGGGCAGCTCCCGAAGTTCGAGGACGACCTGTTCCTGACGACCGCCGCCGACCGGGACCTGCTGCTGATCCCGACGGCCGAGGTGCCGCTGGTCAACCTGTACCGGGGGGAGACCCTCCAGGAGGGCGAACTGCCCCTCGCCCTGACCGCGTTCACGCCCTGCTACCGGGCGGAGGCCGGCTCGTACGGGCGCGACACCCGGGGGCTGGTGCGGCTGCACCAGTTCGAGAAGGTCGAGCTGGTACGGATCTGCCGGCCCGAGCGGGCCGCCGAGGAGCTGGAGCTGCTGACCGGGCACGCCGAGACGGCGCTGCGGCGGCTCGGGCTCGCGCACCGGGTGGTGGAACTGCGGGCCGGGGACCTCGGGTTCGCCGCCCGGCGCACGTACGACATCGAGGTGTGGCTGCCGGGCCAGGGCACCTACCGGGAGATCTCCTCCTGCTCCGACTGCGGGGACTTCCAGGGCCGCCGGGCCGGCATCAAGGTCCCGGGCCGCGACGGGCGCAAGGCGTTCGCCGCGACCCTCAACGGTTCGGCGCTGCCGGTCGGCCGTACGCTCGTCGCGATCCTGGAGCAGTACCAGCGCGCGGACGGCTCGGTCGCCGTGCCGCCCGCGCTGGTCCCGTACACCGGTTTCTCGGCGATCGCCCCGGACGGGACGCCGGTGGTCAGCTCGTCCTGAGTCCCTCGGCCCGCTCGAAGCAGCCAAGTGCCTGGACTTCATCCCCGAGTGAGAGGTCCGATCACACAAGGACGGGCTCCAGGTAGAGGTCGAGACCTGCGGCCGTGCGTACGCGCGCGGCCATCTCCTCCAGGGCTGTGCGGAAGTCGTGCGCGGTGGCTTCGGCCTGGGCGGTGAGGGTGAGGGTACGGCGGGTGGAGCAGCGGACGCCGCGGGTGACCTCGGCTCCGGTCCGGTAGCCGCAAGCCTCCAGCAGCCATCCCGCGCTGGCCCGCCAGGTATGCGCGGGCGTGCGGTAGACCGGGGCCCCCTGGCTGCGTAACGCACCGGCCTGGTCGTCGGTGACGGTGGGGTTGAGGAAGCAGGAGCCGGCCTGACGGGCGTCGTGGCCGGTTTCGGGTAGAAGCAGTCCCCGCTCGGCGCGGTCGTGGAGGACGGTCGCCGCGGCTTCGGCAAGCGGGGGCCTGCTGCCCAGTGGGGCTCGGAGGGCTGTGGCGAGGTGCTGGTAGGTGACGGGGGCCGCCACGGTGGAGCGGGTCAGGTGGAGGGTGAGGGAGAGGATCGTCCACCGTCCGGGCACCTGCTTGAACACGCTGGTGCGGTAGCCGAGTCGGCACTCGGCAGCGGGAATGCGGGCGGTGCGGCCGGTGGTCCAGTCGTGGGTGGTGATGGCGGCCAGGGTGTCGCCGATCTCCTGGCCGTACGCTCCGGCGTTCTGGACCGGTGCGGCCCCGGCGGTGCCGGGGATCCCGCCGAGGTATTCGATGCCGGAGAGTCCTTCGGCGACGGTGGAGGCGACAAGGTCGGCGAGCGGGTGGCCGGCGGCGACCGTGACCTCGACTTGGTCGTCGGCGAGGTGGTGGGTGCGGATGCCGCGGGTGGCCATGTGGATGACGGGCCGTGTGGTGCCGTCGTCAGCGGCGAGGGAGTTGCTGCCGCCGCCGAGCGTGAACGGCAGCTCGGGGTGGCCGACGGCGGTGCGGGCGAGGTCGGGCCAGTCGGCGTCATGGTTGTGGCTGAGCCAGAGCGGTGCGGGACCGCCCAGGCGCAGCGTGGTGTGGTCGGACAGCTGGTGCTGCCCCATGGTGGGCCTCCCGATTGGTCAGGTGGCGGTGATGGTCTTGAGGGCGAAGGCACGGAGGGGAGCGATCCTCTTGCGGGCTTCGCCGTGGTAGACGGCGTTCGTCAGGATGGCGAGGTAGCGGCCCGAGCCCGGGTTGAGGTAGAGGCTGGTGCCGGTGAAGCCGTGGTGGTAGGCCACGTTGCCGGGGGCGCAGATCCAGGACAGGCCTCGGTCGAGGCCGGTCTCGATCGGGGCGAAGGGCAGGGTGGAGGCGCGGAGCCAGCCGTGGAGGCGGCTGGCGGGGGCGATGAGGTATTCGGCGTAGCGGGCGAGGTCGCGAGCGGTGGAGAAGACTCCGGCGTGGCCGGCGACGCCGCCGAGAAGGGCGGCGTTGTCGTCGTGCGCGATGCCCCAGATCCGGGGGGCGCCCAGGATGCGGCGCTCGGTCGGGGCGACCTGCGGTCCTCGGGCGACGGGACCGTACGTCGTGCCGGTCATGCCGAGGTCGTCCCACAGGGCGCGGCCGAGTTCGTCGAGCGGGCAGCCGTGGGCGTGGGCGAGGGCCAGGCCGAGGAGGATGTAACCGCGGTTGACGTACCGGTGGGCGCCGGGTTCGTCTTCGAGGGGTTCGTGGCACAGGAGTTCATGCAGGGGTCGGTCGGCGCCGCGGTAGTGGTCGAGGCGGGTGGAGGCCTTGAGACCGGCGGTGTGGGTGAGGAGCTGCTCGATGGTGGCCTCCCCGCTGGGCGCCGGACCGTCGATCGTGGGCAGGAAGTCGCGCACCGGGGCCGTGCGCGCGAGGACTTCGGCGTCGAGGGCCCGGCAGACCAGAGGCCAGGTGGCGACGACCTTGGTGAGCGAGGCGATGTCGTAGACGGTGTCCGGGCCTGGGATGGCGTCGCCGAGTTCGTCGGCGATGCGCCCGGCCGTGAGGAAGCGCGGGGGGCCGTCGCCGAGGGTGCCGAGGGCGATGACGCCGCCGGGGGTGGCGCCGTCGGCGACAGCCTGGTCGAGAGCTTCGGCGAGGCGGGCGGTGTCGTCGGACGTGAACGGGACGAGCGTCATCGGCTTCATGCCTCCGCGGTGGTGGTGATGTCGGCACCCAGCGCGGCCAGGTTGGGCAGCAGGCGGCCGTAGCCGCGGGCCAGGTGGTACATGCCGCCGATCGTAGAGGTGCCGTCGGCCGCGAGGGCGGCAATCAGCAGGGCGGTCACCGCCCGGATGTCCGCCGCCTGCACGTCGGCCGCCCGCAGCCGGGCCGGCCCGTGGATACGGATGTCCTGGCCGGTGGAGGCGATGTCGGCGCCGAAGGCGCGCAGGGGCGCGACGTGGGTGTCACGCCGGGGGTAGACGGCTTCGAAGACGTGGCTGGTGCCGACGGCTTGGGTGAGCAGGGCGGCGAGCTGCGGGGCGGTGTCGGTGGGCAGGCCAGGGTGCGGGCCGGTCCGGGCCCGCACCGCCCGGAGTCCGCCCGCGCCGACGGCGGCACGGATCCCGCCGCAGTGGGAGGTGAGGTTGAGGCCCGCGTCGGCGAGGACCTGGCGCTGGGCGTCGGGGAGTTCGGGCAGGGTGATGCCGTCGAGGTCGATGGTGCCGCCGGTCACTGCGGTCGCCATGATCATGGTGGCGGCCTCGGTCCGGTCCCCGGCGACCGTGAACCGGCCGCCCTCGATCCCGTCGACGCCGTGGACGTGGAGGCCCTCGTCGTCCCAGGCGGCCCGTACGCCGCGCTCGGCGAGGAAGCGGACGGTCTCGGTGACCTCCGGCTCGATGCTCGGGCTGGTGATCAGGCACTCCCCCGGGACACGGGCGGCAAGGAGCAGCGCGGTGACAGTGGCGCCGAGGGAGGGGCCGTAGGGGGTGGCGACGTCGACGCGGAACGGCCGCAGCTCGCGGCCGGCAGGAAGGCCAGCGTGGATGGTGCGACCGTGCTCGTCGACGGTGACCTCCGCGCCGACGGCTTCCATGGCGGCGAGGTGGCGGTCGATGAGGCGCGGGCAGAAGGCGTCCCCGCCGGGGACGGGGAAGTCGACAGATCCGGCGCAGGCGAGGACGGCGGCGGCCAGGACCGCGGTGGTGCGGACCTTCGCGCCCAGGTCGTGGTGGATGACCGGCCGCAGGCGCGGGGTGGGGATGACGTGGAAGGTGCCGTCGCCCGGGGCGTGGGAGTGGGTGCCGGTGTGGGTGAGGATCTGCGCGCAGACTCCGGTGTCGAGGATCGCAGGCGCCCGGTGCAGAACAAGTTCGGTTTCGGCCAGAAGGGCGGCGGCGTACAGGTGCAGGGCCACGTTCTTGCTGCCCTGGACGCGGATCCGGCCCATAAGGGGGTGGCCGCCGGTGACCTTGATGACCTGCCCGTCGGCGGCCTGGGGCGTGAGTGTCGCGATGGTGGTCACGGTGGTCACCGAACCCGGGAGCCTGCGGGCATGAAGCCGCCGAGCTGGGTACGCGGATAGATGACGGTTCCGGGGCCGATCAGCGTCCCGGGGCATAGGACGGTTCCGGCGCAGAGCGTGACGCCGTCGCCGACGACCGCGCCGAACTTGGTCTGCCCGGTGCCGTACTTGCGGCCGCCGAGAGACACGGTGATCTCGCGCGTCGCGGGCTCGGTGACCGGGCCGTCGCCGGCGATCAGGCCGGTGGTGGAGGAGAACGCGCCGAAGTTGACGCCGGAGCCGACGATCGAGTCGCCGACGAAGCAGGCGTGCTTGGCGAACACCTCGGCACCGAGGAGGCTGCGGGTGATCTCGGCGCCGAACCCGACCTGGGTCCGCGGCCCGACCACGACATGGTCGCGGACGTAGGCGCCTGCGGCGACGACCGCGCCCTCACAGACCAGGACGGGGCCCACGACCCGGGCGCCCGCCTCGATGCGGGCGCCGGGCTGGACGATGACCGTGCCCGTGACGTGCGCACCCTCCTCGATCACGCCTCCCCCGGTCAGGCCGTGCCGGGAGGGGTGGTCGAGGTCGTCGGTCAGAGTGGGCTTGATGTCGAAGACGGTGGTGCAGCGGACCAGCAGGCCGGTGACGTACGTGCCGAGCTGGTCGTGGCGGAGGTAGTAGGCGGGGGTGATTTCGTCGGCGGCGGTCTCGGACTCCCGGGCGGGGGTGAGCAAGGTGGGGCTCATGGCGGCTCCTGTGCCGGATGGCCGGTGGGATGGATCCAGGAAACCGCCGCTGTCCTGGGACTGGGCAGGCTCACAAGGGGGGCTCACAACTCACAAACCCGCCGCAGGCTGTGTGCTGTGGACCTACCCTGCTGCTCCGGATACGGGCACGCTCCGCCGTGGCCGGGTCTTCGTGAAGGAGGTGCCCGTGATGGCCCCGACCCCTCGCCGGGCCAAGCCGCCCAACCTCGCCCTGGAGCACCTGCTCACCTTCAGCGGCATGAGCCACCACGCCCTGGCCCGCCGAGTCAATGAACTCGCCGGGCAGGCCGGGCTGCACGTGGCCTACACCCATACGAGTGTCGTGAACTGGACTCGCCGCGGCATGGCCCCCAAGGCACCGGTGCCCGCTCTGATCGCGCGTGCGCTGGGCGAACGGCTCGGCCGGCCCGTCGACGTCGCCGAGATCGCCATGAGCCAGGTGCGCGAGAACACGGCGGAACTCGGATTGGATTTCCCGCGGGACACCGCCAAGGCAGTCCGTCACGCCGTGAATTTCTGGAGCACCGTGGAGCACTTGGACCGCCGCGCCTTCATCGGCAAGGCTTTCGCCGTCGGCGCGTACGCCGCCCCCGTCACGCGCTGGCTCGGTGTGCCCGTCGACCCCGGCGCTGCCCACCACGGCAGCGGGCGGATCGGTCGGGAGGATCTCGCAGAGCTCTGGCAGGCCGCCGACGAAGCGCAGCGGTGGGATTCGAAGTACGGCGGCGGGACCTGGCGGGCCTCCTCGGTGACCCACTGCCTCACCCGCCGGGCGGTCCCGCTCCTGCACGGCTCCTACACCAATGATGTCGGCCGGGGCCTGTTCGCGGTCACCGCCGAACTCGCACGCGTCGCCGGGTGGAGCGCGGTGGACACGGGGCACCACGACATCGCGCAGCGGCACTTCATCCAGGCCCTGCGCATGGCCAAGGCCGGCGGGGCGGTGGACATCGGCTGTCACGTCATGGCGAACATGGCGCTCCAGGCCCTGCTGCGCGGCTACCACGAGGAAGCCATCGACATGGTCCAGGGCGCCTACGACCGTGCCCGCGGGCGGGCCGGCCACCGGGTCCTGGGATTCGCCAAGCTCATCGAGGCCCGCGCCCACGCCAAGGCGAACGACGCACGGGCTGCGTCGGCGGCGCTCGCCGCCTCGGAGCGCTGCCTGGAACAGGCCGAGAACGACATCGACGAACCTGCCTGGATCCGGTATTTCACCCACACCCGGCTATCCTCCGATGCCGTCGAAGTCCACCGCGACCTGCGTAACCCGGCCGCGGCCTGGCGATGGAACGCCCAGGCCGACGCGATGAACCCGGACAGCTTCGCCCGCTCGGTCGGCCTGCGCCTGACCGTCCTGGCCACCACCCATCTCCAGCAGCACGACCTCGACCAAGGCCTCGCCATGGGGCACCGTGCCATTGACATCCTCGGGCGCGTCGCCTCCGCCCGCGCCCGCGACTACGTCGCCGACATCACCACGACCATCGCCTCCTGGCACAGGGAAAAGCCCGTCGCCGAGTTCCTCCACCGCGCCCGCACCGAACTCGCGGCCGTCTCCTGATCCTGACTGTCCGTTTGAGTTCCCGACGATCACGGGGCGGTGTGCGAGCCGTGGTCGACGGCTGAGCCGTACACCGTCAGCCTCTGGTTCCTGAGTGGTTCCGAGCCCGAGGACGAGGCATGGCCTTCGGGTCCGGCCACGGCAGGACCGTGACCGGCGGCAGCTCCCGGGAGACGAAGGCCGTCATCGCCCACGGGGAGTCCTGCCGGGTGGGCTGGAGCGCGGTGTGGCCGTGCCAGGGCAGGGCGCCGTGGCCGGTGATCCCGCGCAGGGTGACGGCCCCGTCGGGGCCGAAGTCCAGGTCGACCTCCCGGGCGCCGTCGGTCAGGCCCCGGCCGGTGGCCTTCACGGCGGCCTCCAGCAGGGTCCAGGCGTGGAAGAAGGTCTCGGGGGTCGCGCTCGCCGGGACCCCCGGGTAGACGAAGGTCAGTACGTCCAGGCTGGTGGTGGACGGGCGGACCAGCTCCACGTCGACGCCGATCGGCCCGGTCTCGGTGGCGCCGAGCAGGAGCAGCCCGTCGGAGCGCGACCAGCTGACGTGGGTGCCGGGCTGGTCGGGCAGGTAGGGCTTGCCGGCCGGGTCGTAGTGGATGCGCAGGTCGTGCGCGGCGAGGCCGAGGCGTTCGGCCAGCAGGCGGCGGACGGTGAGCCGGGCACGGTAGAAGCGGTGGGCGGCCCGCGCGTGGACGAACTCGGCGCCGCGCGCCAGTTCCTCCTCGGTGAGGCCCTCGGGATAGTGCGCGCTGATGTCGGTGGGGGCGACCTGGTCGAGATCGACCAGCCATGCGTCCATCATGCTCCTTTCTCGGACACAGGCCTTTCGTGATTGCGGCCCTTCCCGCACGCGGGCCTACAGGGCGAACACCTGCGTGCGGGAGCGCGCGGGGTCGCCCGGCCGGACGTGCAGCAGGCCCGCCGCCGGGAACATGACGGCCGCGGCGACCGTGCGTTCGGCGCGGATGTCGCCCCGGTCGGGGACGCGCACGGGGGGCTGGGACAGGAGGGCGAAGTGGTCCTCGGCGGACGCGTCGGCGGGCAGGGCGGCCAGGCCCTCCCGGGCGGCGCGCAGCCGGCGCAGCGAGGAGTTGCGGGCGAAGACGTTCAGTTCGTCGGCCGGGGCGAAGTCCGGGTGCAGGAAGTGGTTGGTGTGGGCGAGTCCGCCGGGGGAGGCGGCCTCGGTGACGCGCAGGTCGCCGTCGAGGTGTTCGACGTACAGGGCCCGCTCGTGGTCGCAGAGCATGAGGGAGCGGGAGCTGGCCAGGGGCAGATCGGCGAGGATCTTCAGGGCCTGCTCGGTGTTCCGGGCGGTGTCCAGGAGGTGGCGGATGGCCAGGTACGGGGGGACGCCCGGGCGCCAGCGGCCGCCGAGGACCAGGTTCAGCCCGACGGCGAGGCCGTCGCTGTTGACGCCGAGGTAGCCGAGGAGGCCGGCGAAGCTGAGGACCAGGGAGCGCCGGGCGGCGCCGGCGCGGGCGGTCCGAAGGACGCTGATGTGGGTGTCGAGGTCGCCGCTGAGGTCGACGGTCTGGGCGAGGACGGGCGGGCCGCCGGGGCCGGTGCGGGCGTAGGTGGTGCAGTCGCCGCCCGCGCGGACGGTGGAGTAGCCCATGACCTCGCGGCGGATCTGCAGCAGCCAGGCCTCGTCCGCGCTGATCCGCGCCCCGTCGGCGAGGCCCGCCACCTCCTCGGCGAGGTCGGGCAGGGCGGCTTCGACCGCCGCCCGGTGGGCGGCGATCACCGGCAGCAGGGCGGGCAGGGTCGGGGGCCGGTCGGTCAGGTGCCGCAGGCGGGCGAGCCCGTCGTCGAGGAAGGCCCGCAGCGGAGCCGCGAGGGCCTCGCCGTGGATGCGGCCGATCTCGTACGGGGTGCCCGCGGCCCGTATGAAGGTGATCCCGTCGACGGTGGCGGCGCTCATGCCGGTACGGCGTTCTTCGGGCCGCGCGCCAGCAGCGCGCGGACGGCGGGCCATTCGGAGCGGAGCACGCTGTAGAAGACGGCGTCGCGGCGGCGCCCGCCCGGCATGTAGTTGAAGCTGCGCAGGACGCCTTCCTCGGTGGCGCCGATGTTGGCGAGGCCGCGGCGGGCCTGGACGTTGAGGACGTCGGTCTTGAACTCGGCGCGTTCGGCGGCCATGACCTCGAAGGCGTGCTCCAGCAGCAGGGCCTTGGCCCAGTGGTTGACGCCCCGGCCGCGGAAGTCGCGGCCGAGCCAGGACCAGCCGACCTCCAGGCGGCGGTCGGCCTCGGCCATGTTGCCGAAGCTCATGCTGCCCGCGATGCGGCCGCTGTCCTTGTCGGTGATGACGTAGACGAAGCGGCGGCCGGCGGCGTGGTCGGCGAGGTTGGTGTCGAAGAAGGCCTCGAAGTCGGCGTCGGTGTCGACGGCGGCGACGAAGTAGCGCCAGATGTCGGGGTCCATGGCGACGGCCCGGACGCCCTCGCGGTCGGCCTCGGTGATCGGGGTGAGGCGGACCCGGTCGTTCTCCAGGACGGCGGTGGCGTGCTCGCTCCAGCTCATGGCTCAGACTCCGGTGGTGGCGTGGTGGCGGGTGAGGGCGTCGGTGACGTCGCGCAGGGTGCGCATGTCGGCGAGGTCGTGCTCGGTGAAGTGGGCGAGGTCCACGCCGGTCTCCTCGCAGACCTCGGTGAGGAAGAGGACCTTGTTGAGGGAGGTCAGGCCGTAGGCGGCGACCATGTCGGCGTCGGGGTCGATGGCCTCGGGCTCGACCTCGGGGATCAGGACGAGGGAGAGCTGGTCGCGGGCGGCCGCTTCGATCTCGGACGGGCTGTCAGGCATGGATTCCGGCCTCCTGGGCGTGCAGCGGGGAGTGGTAGGCGGCCCGGATGTCGGGGCGCTTGGGCTTGTACTGGGAGGTCAGCAGGCCGTTGCCGATGCTGAACGGCGGGTCGGCGACGACGACCCGGCTGATCCGCTCGTCGGGGGTGGTCGCGGCGTTGGTGGCGGCGAGCCGGGCGGCGATGGCCCCGGCGTCAGCCGGCTGCACGGCCGGGGAGACCACGGCGACGAGTTCGGTCTGGGTGGGGCTGAAGACGACGCATTCGGCGATGGCCGGGTCGGCGCGCATCAGTTCCTCGATGGGCCGGACGATGACCTTCTTGCCGTTGTCGAGGACGATGACGTCGTCTGCGCGGCCGTGCACGAAGAGGAAGCCGTCCTCGTCGAGGTGGCCGAGGTCGCCGGTGCGGACGGTGCCGTCGGGCGAGAACACCTTCTCGGAGTCGCCGGGGCGGGCGTACGCGTAGTGGTTGTTGACGGGGTGGGTGCTGCGGACGCTGATCACCCCGTCCTCGCCGATCAGGATCTCCTTGCCGCGGACGGCCTTGCCGACGCTGCCCTCGCGGTGGGCGCCGGGGTGGTTCTTGGTGGCGATGCACGTCTCGTTGAGCCCGTAGCCCTCGAAGATCGGCAGCCCGGCCCCGGTGAAGAACCGCAGGACGGCGGGCGAGGCGGGGGCGGAGCCGGTCCACAGGTAGCGGATCCGGTCGCCGAACAGGGCCCGGGCCACGTCGGGCAGGGTGCGGCCCGCGGAGCGGCGCAGCCGGCCCTCGATGGTGCGGCGGGCGCTCTCGTAGAAGGCGGGGACGCCCATGACCACGGTGGGGCGGACCCGGCGCAGGGTCGCGAAGGCGGCCTCGTAGGTGGTGATGGTGACGTCGTGGCCGTGCAGCAGCGCCGAGTACACCCAGTAGCGCTGCTGGAGGAGGGAGAGGGGCAGGAAGACGAAGAGGTGGTCGTCCGGGGTGTGTTCGAAGATCTCCTGGACGGCGGTGAGGGAGCTGTCGATGCTGCCGGCGGTGGCGCCGAGGCCCTTGGGGACGCCGGTGCTGCCGGAGGTGAACTTGATGGTGGTGACGTCCTTGGTGCCCCAGGTGACGGGGGGCAGCGGGGCGTCGGCGGCGCCGGTGGGGGCGGTCAGCTCCCAGATCCCGTCGGTGGTGAGGGTGTCGGGGACGTCGGTGGGCTGGTCGGTGCAGAGCAGGTGCAGGCCGTAGCGGTCCATGAGGGCGGTGGACGGGGTGAACTTGCCCGGCTCCAGGCCGGCCGTCCGGGCGCCGAGGCGCAGCGCGGCCAGGTCGAGGAGCACCCACTCCAGGCTGTTGGCGGCGAGGATCCCGATCCGGTCGCCGGGGCCGATGCCGAAGTTGCTCCGCAGGTGGTGGGCAAGTCGGCCGGACCGCTCGTACAGCTCGCGCAGGGAAACGGTCCGGGTCCCGTCGAGCCGGGCGACGGAGATGCTCCCGCCGCGCGGCACCTGCTCGACGACACGCCGGATCGTCTCCGGGACGTCCCCCGGCGTGCCGGCCAGGACCGGACCGGGCCTGGTCACGGCTGCGGCCGTCTGTGGCGTGCGCGGGCCGGTCATCGGGACCCCCCTGGCATGAGCGCGGCGGCCATGGCGCGGACGGTGTCCATCTCCGAGAACTGGTCGAGGGTGATGGTGACGCCGAAGCGCTTGCGGGCGGCGGTGAGGATGCGGGCGGCCGCGATGGAGTCGCCGCCGAGGGAGGCGAGGGTGTCCAGGGCGCCGACGTCGGGGCGGCGCAGGACGGTGGACCAGATGTCGCAGAGGATCTTCTCGGCCTGGGTGGCGGGGGCGCTGCCGCCGGTGGCTTCGGCCTCCGCGGGCGCGGCGGCGCCGAGCGCGGCCAGCTGGGTACGGTCCACCTTGCCGTTGCGGGTCAGCGGCAGCTCGTCGTGCCACAGGACGGCCGCCGGGAGCATGTAGTCCGGGAGGTCCGAACGCAGCGCCTGGCGCACGTCGTTCAGGTGCGGGCGGTGGCCGCCGGCGGGCACGAGGTGGGCGATGAGCCGGTTGCCCTGGGCGGCGACGACCGCGCGGGCGACCTCGGCGAGGGCCGCGAGGCGGGTCTCGACCTCCCCGGCCTCGATCCGGTAGCCGTTGATCTTGATCTGGAAGTCGCTGCGGCCGAGGATCTGGATGTTCCCGTCCGGCAGATAGCGGCCCAGGTCGCCGGTGCGGTACAGGCGTTCGCCGCGCGCGGTGTCCTCGTAGAACCGCTCGGCGGTCCGCTCCGCGTCGCCCCAGTAGCCGCGCGCCAGGCCGGTGCCGGCGGCGACGATCTCGCCGGTGACCCAGTCGGGGGCGTCGAGGCCGTTGCGGTCCAGGACGTACGCCCGGTTGTTGGCGTTGGGGCGCCCGTACGGGATGGACTCGCTGCCGTCCTCCTCCTCCGCGACGGGGTGCAGGATGTTCCAGATGGTGGTCTCGGTGGGCCCCCCGAGGGAGACCACCTCCAGCTCGGGCATCAGCGCGCGCAGCTGCGCGGGCAGCGCGGGCGGGAGCCGGTCGCCGCTCATCATGACGAGGCGCAGCGCGGGCGGCACGGCGCCGTCGGCGCGGGCCTGGCCGTGCAGGAGGCCGACGATGGCGGGGACGGAGTTCCACACGCTGACGTCGTGCAGGCGGCACAGGTCGAGCCAGTGCGCGGGGTCGACGGCCTTGTCCCGGTCGGGCATGACGAGGGCCGCGCCCGCCGCGAGGGCGCCGAAGACGTCCCAGACGGAGAGGTCGAAGTTGAAGGCGCTGATGGCCATGAACCGGTCCTCGGGGGTGATCCCGAAGCGGTCCTGGCAGTCGGCGACGACATTGGCGACGTTGCGGTGGGTCACCATGACGCCCTTGGGGGCGCCGGTGGTGCCGGAGGTGTAGAGGACGTACGCGAGGTCGTCCGGGTGGGATCCGGGGAGCCGGTCGGGGACCTCGGCGCGGCCGGTGCAGGGCTGGGTGAGGTCGAAGGAGGCGATGGCGTCGGTGGCGGGCCGGCCGGTGTTGGTCAGGACGCAGCGCACCTTGCCGTCGGCCAGCATGTAGTCCTGGCGGGCGGCGGGCAGGGCGGCGTCCACGGGCAGGTACGCGGCGCCGGCGAGCACCGTCGCGAGGATGCCGACGATCTGCTCGGGCCCGCGCCGCATGACGAGGCCGACCAGTTCGCCGCGGCCGACGCCGTGTCCGCGCAGCCAGGTGGCGGCGGTGGCGGCCCGGTGCAGGAGTTCCCCGTAGCTCATGGTGCGGTCGCAGGTCAGGACGGCGGCCGCGGCGGGGGTGCGGGCGGCCTGGGCGACGATGGCGTCGCCGAGCATCTCGTCGGGCAGGGCCACGGCGGTGTCGTTGGCCTCGCGGCGGCGCTCGCGCTGGGCGGGCGGCATCAGGTCGAAGCTGTGGAGCTGCCAGGCGGATTCGTCCACGAGGGCGGCCAGGAGGGTGCCGTAGCCGTGCGCGAGGTCGTCGAGGAGCCCCTCGCAGAAGAGTTCGTCGATGCCGTCGAGCTGGACGACGAGCGCGCCGTGCTGCTCCATCGCGAACGCGTTGAGCCACACCTGCGGGGTCTGGCTGACGGAGAAGACCTCCTCGCCGAAGAGTTCCAGGGCTGAGCCGTCGACCTCGCTGCTGACGTGCCCGATGGCGCTGTTGAAGGTGAACGGCATCCGCGCGCCCGCCACTCCGCCGCGGCGGCGGGCCAGTTCCTTCAGCACCTCGATGCCGGAGAAGTGCCGGTGGTCGATGTCGGTGTGCAGGCGGGTCTGGAGGGCCTTGGCGCGTTCCGCGAAGGGCAGGGCGCGGTCGATCTCGGCCTCGACGAGGAGGGTGTCGGAGAACTGGCCGATGGCCTCGAACACCCGGGGGTGCACGGGCGGCCGGTGGGCGACGGTGGTGGTGAGGGTGAAGCGGTCCCCGGCGCCCCAGGTGGCCAGGGTCTCCGCGTACGCGGCGAGCAGCAGCGCGGAGGGGGTCAGGCCGGCGGCGGCCGCCTGGTCCTTCAGCGCGCTCCACTGCGCGCGGCCCAGGCGCACCTGGCGCTGGGTGAAGCGGGCGGCGGACAGGGCGGCGGGGCTGGTGCGCAGCGGCAGGTCGGGGTGGGGGGCGAGGTCGTCGCAGCGGTCCGTCCAGTACTGGCGCGAGCGCCGGGCGGGGGCGCGGTCGCGGGCGGCCTCCAGGGCGGCGACGTAGTCCTCGTAGGGGAGTTCCTCGTGGACCTCGGCGGCGGGGCTCTGGTAGGCGTGCCACCAGGCGCGGAAGAACAGGAACATGCTGATCCCGTCCATCACGAGCCCGTCGTGGCCGACGTGGAGCACCATCTCGTCGTCGCCGAGGATGGTCGCGTCGACGGTGAGCAGCGGGGCCTGGTCGGCGGGGAGCACCTGGTGGGAGCGCATCTCGCGCAGTTCGGCGCGGATCAGTTCCTGCTGGCGGGGGCTGTGGCCGCGCAGGTCGAGGACGCCGATCCGCGGGGCGTGGTCGCCGTACTCGGTGGCCTGGCGCTCGTCGGACAGGAAGCGGGAGCGCAGGGCGCTGTGGGCGGCCACGACGGTGTCGAGGGAGGCCTGGAGCCGGTCGAGGTCCCAGTCGCCCTCGATCTCGTGGAAGACGTGGCTGGCGACGTCGCCGATCTCGAAGATGCCGCTGCGGCCGAGGTAGTAGCTGCGCTGGAGGGGGGTGAGGGGGAAGCCGGGGCCGTGTTCGGCCTCGCGGGCGAGGTGGGCGACGAGGTCCGGTTTGGCGGCCTTGAGGCGGGCGATGAACTCGGGGTCCATGCGCTCGCGGCTGCCCTGGAGGCGCAGGTCGCCGTCGGTGAGGGTGACGGCGAGTCCGCGTTCGGCTATCTCGCGCAGGATGCGGCGGGTGTTCATCGGGCCTCCCCCGAGGTCAGGGCGGCGACGGCGGAGGGCTCGGCGCGCTCGGCGATGACGGCGGCGAGTTCCGCGAGGGTGCCGCCGTGCAGGAGTTCGTCCATGGAGAGGTCGACGTCGAGGGCGTCGAGGATCTGGTACTGGACGGTGACGGCCTGGAGGGAGCCGGCCGCGAGCTGGGTGAGGGTGCGGTGGGCGATCTCCTCGTCGGCGGCCAGCCGCAGGACGGTGCGCACGACCCCGGTGAGCCAGGGCGTGAGCTCCGGCTCCGCCGGGGGCGCGGGCGGGGCCGGCTGGAAGAACACGGCGTCGGCGAGGGCGACGGCGCTGCCGGGGGCGAGGAGTTCGACCGTACGGGGCCACGTGCTCGGGGCTTCGGCGCCGAGGGCGGCGGCGAGCCGGGCGGCGAACCGGGGCATGACGGGGGCGGCGGCGTGCGCGAGGAGGCGGGCGGCGGCCAGTTCGAGGGCGACGGCGGTGCGGTTCTCGCTCTCCCAGCCGGGGGTGTCGGTGAGGAGGCCTTCGGCGCGGGTGAAGCGGACGGTGTCGCGGACGATCCCGTCGAGTTCGGCGGCGGCCTGGTTCAGGGAGAAGGAGTCGTTCTGCAGCGCCCCGGTGACGGCGGCCAGGCGGGTGCCGAGCCGGGCGAGGAAGGCGGAGTGCTCGGCGGTCCAGTTCCCGGCGTCGGGGGCCTGGCCGGCGTGGTACTTGGCGACGCGGCCGCCGAGGTCGTTCAGCCACTGCTGCCAGGTGCCGATGAGGGTGTCGGTGAGGGTGGCCTCGTAGGCGGAGCGCTGGAAGTTGGTGCGCGTCCCCTCGGGGCGGGTGGAGGCGAGGAAGTAGCGGACGGAGTCGACGGTGTCGGGGGTGAGGATCTCCTTGCCCCAGATGGCGTGCCGGCGGCTGGTGGAGAACTTCTGCCCTTCCAGCAGGTAGAACTCGTTGACGTGGTAGTCGATGTCGGGGGTCCAGCCGGGGAAGGCGAGCTGGTAGAGGACCGGGTAGAGCACGGAGTGGTAGAAGCTGTTGTCGTAGCCGAAGAAGTGGACGATCTTCCAGTCGGCGGCCGGGTCCGCGGCCTTCCAGGGCTTGCCGAGGCGGGCGCCGAGGGACTGGATGCCGTGCAGGAACCCGTAACTCATCTCCGGCCAGACCCAGATGACCTGCCCGTCGGTGCCGCTCTCGCGCGGCTCGACGCCCCAGGCGGAGGGGTGGGTGAGGGGGATGGTCAGGTCGGGGCGGCTGAAGAGGCGGTCGGCGAGTTCGCGCAGCCGGGCGGGGACCCGGCCGAGGCGGTGGTGGGCGCGGACGTCCCCGGCGTAGGCGTGCAGGGGCAGGGTCCAGCGGGCGGCCGGGGCCGTCGTCGGGGCGGCTTCGGAGAGCGCGGAGCGGGGGCCGGTGAGGTCGGCGACGGTGTTGGGCTCCCCGCACTCCTCGCAGATGTTGCCGGAGGTGGTGGCGGCGCAGCCGGGGCAGCCGCCCTTGACGTCGGCCTCGTAGAGGTAGTGGCCGGTGGTGGCGTCGTAGAGGGCGTCGCTCTCGGTGACGGCGATCTCGCCGGAGGCGGCGACCTTCCCGAAGAAGTCCCGCAGGCCCTCGCGGTAGGCGGGGTCCTGGTCGGTGACGGTGTACTGGTCGAGCGGTATGTCCATCAGCCGCAGGGTTTCGGCGATCTCGGCGCTGTAGTGGGCGGCGGTCTCGGCGGGGGTGCGGCCGTCCTTGGCGGCGGCTGCGACCACGTAGCTCTGGTAGTCGTCGCTGCCGGTGAGGTGGTAGGCCTCGGCGCCGGTCATGCGCTGGTAGCGGGTGAAGGCGTCGGCGCCGAGGTAGGGGCCGGACAGGTGGCCCAGGTGCAGGTCGCCGTTGGGGGTGGGCGGGGTGGAGAAGACGAAGACGGGGCGGTCGCCGAAGCCCTTGCGCACGGGGTTGGCGGCGGAGGTCGCGGCCCGCTCGGCGTCGCGCCAGTACTGGGTGAAGAAGACGAGGTCGGCCCCGTCCCCGGCGGTGTTCTCCAGACTGGTGTTTTCCAGACTGGTGTTTTCCAAGACGTGCGATTCGAAGGGTTCGAAGAGGACGACGGTGCCGGGGGCGGCCGGGTAGCGGGCGCCGTCGATGACGAACTCGCCCCGGCCGGAGACGATGACGAACAGCTCGGTCTCGTCGTGCCGGTGGCTGTCGGTGGCGCGGCCGGGCGCGACGCGGCCCCAGCCGGCGGCCGTGCCCAGCCCCTCGACGCCGCTCATGTCGATGCCGAAGGCCTGCTCCAGGACGTCGGCGTCATAACTCGCGATGATCATGTCGTGGCCTTTCGCGGGGACGGGAGGGAGGGGATCAGGTCGGCGGCCCGGGCGGCGAGGGCCGGGGCGAGCCGGTAGCCGGAGCCGCTCGCGGCGCCCGCGAAGACGAGCCGGCCGTAGGGGTCCAGCGGGGTGACCAGCGGGGTGCCGCCCGGCCCGTACGCGTCGCAGAAGACCCGGCCGGACCGGCAGTGGGCGGCCAGGTCCGGGGCGTAGCGGGTGAGCAGGGCGCGGGCCTCGCGCAGGTGGCCGGCGGTGAGGGCGGGGTCGACGGCCCCGGGGTCGACGTCCCACTCCTGGCAGGTGTAGCTGAACAGCCAGTGGCCGCGGTGGTGGAAGGGCAGCAGGAAGGCGTCCTCGGTGTGCAGGACGACCGCCCGGTCCCCGGGGGCGGGCGGCTTCTCGATGTGCAGGGCGACGATCTTCTTGACCCGGGCCCCGAGCGGGGCGACGAGCTCCCGCCAGGCGGGCTCGGCGAGCCAGGGCCCGGGGGCGATGACGACGTGCCCGGCGTTCAGGGTGGCGCCGCCGGTCAGGGTCAGGCGGGCGCCGCCGGGGCCCGCGGCGACGGTGGTGACGGCGACGCCCTCGCGGAAGGCGACCCGCTCGCGCAGTTCGGCGGCGAGGAGCTGGGTGAGGGTGTGGACGTCCGCGTACTGGCAGCCGTCGCCCTCCCAGGCCCCGAAGTTCGCGGGCAACTTCCGTATGGATGGCGGGAGTTCGGTGGTCCAGCGGAGTTTGGCCTCGGGCAGGTAGACCTCGCGCAGCCGCTCCTCGGCGCTCTCGGGGGCCAGGACGGTCATGCCGAGCGGGTGGATGGGCAGGTCGGGGCGGGCCGTCGCGAGGTCGGCGTAGAAGCGCTCGCTCTCGGCGGCCAGCGTGCGGACGGTGTCGTCGGCGCCGCGCGGGAAGTGCAGTCCGGCGGAGCGGCGGGTGGCGCCGGAGCCGATCATGTCCCGGTCGAGGACGGTGACGGTGGCGGCGGGGTCCCGGGTGAGGACCTCGCGGGCGATGAGGACGCCGAGGATCCCGGCGCCGACGACGGCGACGTCGGTGCGGGCCCCGGCGGGGCCGCCCGCGCCGGGGGCGGTGGTCCGGTAACCGGCGGGCTCGGCGGCGTCGGCGGCGACGGAGGAAGGCGCGGCAGAGGCGGCAGGGGCGCCCGGGTCGGTGGCGGGCATCAGGCGGTCCACCGTTCGTCCTGCGGGGCCTTGGTCGACCACTCGATGAAGGAGGCCAGCTGCTCGTCGCCGCGTACGCCGCACAGCCGGTCGGCGATGCGCCGGCTGCGCCAGGCGTTGAGGCTGAGGTTGGGGTCGGCGAGGCCGCGCTGGCCGCGGACCCCGTTCTGTACGAAGATCCGGCGGTCGGCGGGCCCGTCCCAGCGGACGGCGTAGTCCTCGTCGACGCGCAGTTCCTCGCCCTCGTGCTCCAGGCGGCCGGTCAGCGGCGCGAGGAAGTCCATGGCGGAGGGCCGGTAGCCGGTGGCCCAGACGATGACGTCGGCCTCGAACCGCTCCACGGACTCCGGCTCGCCGGTGTGGCGGGCGCAGACCTCCCAGCCGCCGAACGGGCCGGCGCTGACGTCGAAGACCTCGCGGCCCGGGTGCAGGGCGACCAGGTCCTCGTTGCCCTCGACGAACCGGTGGACGTAGATGGTCTGGTAGATCTCGCGCAGCGTGGACTCGGAGATGCCGTCACTGGTCAGGATGTTGCGGGAGTTCAGCGACTGGCGGCGCTCGCGCGGCAGTCCGTAGAAGTAGTCGGCGTGGCTGGGCATGTAGAGGTCGTTCGTGAACGGCGAGTCGTCGATCGGGAAGTAGTTCTGCCGCCGGGAGATCCACGAGACCCGGCGGGGCAGCTCCCAGCCGCCGCGGGAGATCAGGTCGAGGAAGGCCTCGGCGCCGGACTGGCCGCCGCCGATGACCACGACCCGCTTGCCGCCGACGTCGCGCGCGGCGTTCAGGTAGTCGGCGACGTGGAACTGCGTGGGGCCGAGCTGTCCTTCGCCCTGCGGCGGCACCCACGGGCGGCTGCCGACGCCGACGACGACGTTCTCGGCGGTCAGGTCGCGGCGGTCGGTGCGGACGGTGAACACGCCGAGGCCGTCGTCGAAGCCGACCTCCTGGACGCCCTCGCCGAAGACAATGTTCTCGTTGCGGCGGCTGGCCCAGGCCAGGTAGTTGCGGAACTCCAGCCGCGGCACGTCGTCGAACTGGGCGTTGAGGAAGTGGTAGACCCGGCCCTTGGCGTGCAGGTACGACAGGAACGAGAAGGGGCTGGCGGGGTCGGCGAGGCTGACCAGGTCCTTGAACTGGGAGACCTGCAGGGTGGTGCCCGGGATCTGCTGGCCGTCGTGCCAGCTGAAGGACTCTTTGCGGTCGAGGAAGAGATTGGGTACGTCCGGCCTGCTGTGCAGCAGGGAGGCCAGGCTGAGGTTGGCCGGGCCCACCCCGACTCCCAGGCAGCGGAAGTGTGTGATGCCGGGCCGGAAGCTCTCGTGCCCCATGGTCGGAACCTCTCGTTCGATTGCGGTGAGGGAAAGGGAGGGGAGGGGGTGGGGATCGCTAGGCCGCGGCCGGACGCGTGCGTACGGCGATCAGGCCGAACAGGGTGGCGAGCAGGGAGCAGGCACCGACCAGCGGCCAGACGAGCGAGCCGAACTGGAGGAAGAGCCAGGTGCCGGCCATCGGCCCGAGGGCGGAACCCAGGCCGAAGACGAACTGGAAACTGCCGATGTAGCGGGAGCGCAGCGGCTCGGGCCCGGCGCCCGCCGGGTAGGCGAAGACGGCCGGGCCGCCGAGGATCTCGCCGAGCGACCAGATCAGGGTGCCGATGATCACGGCGGCGGGCCCGATCGGCAGCCCGTAGCAGGCGACTCCGGCCCCGACGAGGGCGAAGCCCAGACCGATGGTGATCTTCAGGGGCCAGCGCTGGGAGACCTTGGTGACCAGCAGCTCGAAGGCGATGACGATGAAGCCGTTGAGCGCGACCGCGAAGGTGTACCAGAAGAGCGCGATGTGGGCGTCCTTCAGGGACAGCGGGAGGGTGGACAGGTACTGCATGTAGACGGCCGAGTGGAAGAAGGCCGCGACGAGGTAGAGCAGGTAGCGGCGGTCGCGCAGGACCGCGCCGTACCCGCCGGTGGCGGCCGCCGGGGCGTCCGGCGCGGGCGCGGTGCGGGTACGGGGCCTGGCGGGCAGGGTGGCCCGGGCGACGAGCGCGTAGGCCAGGGCGAGGGCGGCCTCGCCCCAGAACAGCAGGGTGTAGGTCTGTCCGCCCGCGTTGTAGAGCGCGTAGCCCAGCAGCGGGGCGGCGGTCGCGCCGACGTTGAGGCCGAAGCGGTACATCGCGAAGATCATGATCTGCCGGTCGCCGTCGGTCTGCTCGGCGAGCAGGGTGGCCGAGGCCGGGCGGAACAGCTGGGCGCCCAGGCTGACCAGGGCGATGGCGGCGAGCAGCAGGGTGAAGTCGGGCAGGTAGAGGAGGGCGGCGGTGAGCACGGCCGTGCTGCTCATGGAGAGCACGGTGGCGCTGCGGATGCCGAGCCGGTCGGCGAGGGTGCCGCCGGCCAGGGAGCCGGCGACGGCGCCGGCCCCGTAGACACCCAGCGCGATGACGGTGCGGCCCTTGGAGTAGCCCTCGGAGGTGAGGAAGAGGACGAGGAAGACGTGCAGGAAGCCGCTGAGCCGGTTGACGAGCACCCCGGCCAGTACGGTCTTCACCGCGCGCGGGGCCTCCTTGAAGGTCACCCACACCCCGGGGGCGGCGGGCGCGGCCCCGGCCTGCGGGGCGGCTTCGGGGGGCCGGACGTCAGTGCTCATCGGCGGCCTCCGGTTCGGTGACGACGCTGACGGCGGCCCGTACGGCCCGCTCCAGTTCGTCGAGCCCCTCGGGCGTCGGGGCGTCGATGAGGAAGGTCACCGCCCGGTCGTCGGAGCTGGCGAGCGGGCGCAGCCGGGCGCCGGCCTCCTGCAGGACGAGCAGGGCGCGCAGCGCGGCCGGGTCCCCGGCGTCCGCGGGCCGCCACTCGGGCCACATCCCGGCCTCGCCCACCCACTGCGGGCGCACGCCGGGCCAGTCGAGGGTGACGTCGGCGAGGATCCCCGGCGCGTGGTCCAGGTAGACCTGGCGGGTGAAGCGGCGCGGGGCCGGGTAGGAGGCGCTCTCACCGAGGGCGATCTTGACGATCTCGGGTTCCATCGGCCGTCCGGTGGCCAGGTGGTAGAGGGCGAGCAGGCCGTCGCCGGGGGTGCGGGCGGCGACCTCCATCAGGCAGGGCCGGCCGTCGCCGCCGACGCGCCATTCGGCGTGGGCGATGCCGTCGCGGAAGCCGAGGGCGTCCAGCATCCGGCGGTTGGCATCGAGCAGGGCCGCGTCCGGGCCGCCGGGGGCGCTCGGGACGGAGTGGGCCAGCTCCACGAAGGTCCGCGCGCCGGACTCGGTGGTCTCCTTGCGGGTCACCGAGGTGAAGACGGGCTCGCCGTGCTGGACGAGGGACTCGACCGAGTACTCCTGGCCGGTCGCCTTCTCCTCGATCATCACGGTCTCGTGGGCGGGGTACTCCCCCAGCAGGACGCGCATCGCCGCGGCGTCCTCGACGGCGACGACGCCCGAACTGGAGTGCCGGGTGGCGGGTTTGGCGACGACCGGGTAGGTCAGCGCGGTCAGGTCGGCGTCCTCGCGTCCGCCGGGCGGCACGACCAGGCAGGCCGGGCCGAAGGCGTCGAGGTACCAGCGCTGGAGGTACTTGCTGCGGCACACGCGGGTGGCGCGCAGTCCGGGACCGGGCAGGCCGAGCGCGTCGCACAGCAGGCCGGTCTGCTCGACGAGGGTCTCGCCGACCGCGTACGCGCCGCGCACGGTGTAGCGGCCGTGCCAGGCGCGGGCCCGGGCGGTGAAGCCGGGGGTGAAGGAGCCGTCGAGGTCGAGGGAGCCGTCCACGTACGCGATCTCGTCGATCAGGGAGGCCGGGTGGTCGGGGTCCTTGCGGGCGGTCTCGGCGGCGTCCCGGTAGCCCTCGGGGGTGATGAGGAGGATCTTCAGGCCGCGGGCGGCGAGTTCCTCCAGGTAGCGGGGGTTGCGGCAGACGACCCGGAAGGCGCCGGTGAGGACGAAGGCCTCGGGGAGGG
>NZ_JBHWBP010000087.1:0-26344 GCF_042735575.1 Streptomyces sp. NPDC059564
CGGGGGGGGGCCGCCCCTGCCGCCGCCCCGCCCCCGCGGCCCCCGCCCCCCCCGGGGGGGGGCGCCCGCCCCCACGGCTCGACGACGGGGTCTAGGCCCTGTCGCGCGCCCCCGCGATGACCTCGGCGGCGGCGCGCCCGCAGACGCGGGAGGCTCCGTGGGTGGCGATGTACAGGGCCCCGCGCGGCTCGGCGCGCGGTACGCCCATCTCGACGACCACGGTGTCGGGCCGGGCCGCGACCAGCGCGTCCAGGACCTCGGTCATCCAGGGGTGGCGGTGGGCGTCGCGGACCACGGCGACGACCGTACGGTGCCCCGCGGCGGCCAGCACCTCGCCCGCGCCGGATCCCTCGGGGTAGATCCCCGACTCCGTGCCCGGGACCAGCCCGGCCAGCTCCGCGGCCACCCCCCACGGCGTCTCGTCGCCGACCGCGATGTTCGCGACGGGGGCGAACGTGGCGACGTAGGGGGCGGCCACGGGGGCCGCCGTACCCGAGACGACCACCGCGCGGCGGGCCGCCGTCAGGCCGATGCCGGACGCGCGGCTCCCCTCCGGTCGCGCGTCCGGCCGGACCCCGGGCGTCCCCCCGGACGGAGTCCGGGGGCGGGTCCACTCGGCGAGGGCACGCACCCGGGCGGCGGCGTCGGCGAGCCGCTCTTCGGGCAGCGCGCCCTCGCGCACGGCGGCCACGAGGGCGTCGCGCAGGCGCAGGACGGTCCCCTCGTCGGCCAGTCCCCCGCCGACGCAGATCGCGTCGGCGCCGGCGGCGATGGCCAGCACCGAGCCGCGCTCGATGCCGTACGTCCCGGCGATGGCGTTCATCTCCATGCCGTCGGTGACGATGAGGCCCTCGTAGCCGAGCTCCTTGCGCAGCAGACCGGTCAGGATCTGCGGGCTGAGCGTGGCCGGGCGGGTCGGGTCGAGGGCGGGCACCAGGATGTGCGCGCTCATCACGGCCTTGCTGCCGGCCTCGATGGCCGCCTTGAACGGGACCAGCTCGCGGGCCTGGAGGGTGTCCAGGTCCACGTCGATGCGGGGCAGCGCGTGGTGGGAGTCGACGTTGGTGTCGCCGTGGCCCGGGAAGTGCTTGGTGCAGGCGGCGACGCCGGCGGCCTGGAGGCCCTCGACGTAGGCGGCGGTGTGCCGGGCGGCCAGCGCGGTGTCGGCGCCGAAGGAGCGGACGCCGATGACCGGGTTGTCGGGGTTGGAGTTGACGTCCGCGGACGGCGCCCAGTTGAGGTTGACCCCGCACTCGGCGAGGCGGCGGCCCAGCTCGCGGGCGACGGCCCGGGTCAGGGCGGTGTCGTCGACGGCGCCGAGGGCCAGGTTGCCGGGGAAGGACGAACCGCCCCTGACCTCCAGGCGGGTGACGTCGCCGCCCTCCTCGTCGATGGCGACGAGGACGTCGTCCCGCTCGGCGCGCAGCTGCGCGGTCAGCGCGGCGAGCTGCTCCGGGGAGGCGATGTTGCGGCCGAACAGGCCGACGGCGGTGAGGCCTTCGCCGAGCTGGCGCAGCAGCCAGGCGGGGGCGGTGGTGCCCTCGAAGCCGGGCTGGAGGACGGCGAGCGCGTCGCGGGCCAGGCCGTCCTTCCCGTGGGATCCGGTGGAGCGGTGCGCAAGGACAGTCATCGGGCCGTTATCCCTTCACGGCGCCGGAGGTCATGCCCCCGACGGCCTTGCGCTGGAGGAAGATGAAGATCAGCAGGACCGGGACGGCGAACAGCGAGGACGCGGCCATGGTGGCGCCCCAGTCGTTGCCGAAGGCGGTCTTGAACTGGGTGAGCCACAGCGGGAGGGTCTGCGCGGTCTTGTCCTTGTTCAGGATCAGGACCATCGCGAACTCGTTCCAGGCCGTGATGAACCCGAAGAGCGAGGTGGACATCAGGCCGGGGGCCAGCAACGGGAAGATCACCTTGCGGAAGGCCTGGCCGCGGGTGCAGCCGTCGATCTGGGCGGCCTCCTCCAGCGTCACCGGGACGGCGGCGATGAAGCCGCGCAGGGTCCAGATGGTGAAGGGCAGGACCATCACGAAGTAGATCGCGGTCAGCACGGGGAGGCTGTTGAGCATCTCGGCGTCGCGCAGGATCATGTACATCGCGATGACCATGACCTCCCAGGGGGCCATCTGCGCCATCATCACGGCGAGGACGAGTCCCTTGCGGCCCTTGAACTTCATGCGGGCGATGGCGAAGCTCGCGGCGAGGGCGACGAGCAGGGCCAGCAGGACGGCCGCGACGGTGACGACGAGGCTGTTGGTGACGTACGTCCAGAAGTTCTCGACGCCGGTGGCCTTCTCGAAGTTCTCCATCGTCGGCGTGAAGACGAAGACCGGGTCCTTGGTGAGGATCTCGCTCGACGGCTTCAGGGCCGAGGCGAACATCCAGTAGACCGGGAAGAGGAAGAGGAGGGCCAGCAGGAGGGCGCCGAGGTTCTTGGCCACGGTTCCGGGCCGCAGCGGCCTGCGGGTACGGAGCTTCTGCGCGGGCTTCGCGGTCGGAGCGGGCCGGGCCGGCTTCGGGGCGGTGGTGGTGCTCACTGCTCCTCCTCCTGCTTCAGGATCAGGCGGAAGTAGAAGGACATGATGACGATCAGGATCAGGATCGTCAGGACGGAGATCGCGGCGGCGAGGCCGTAGTGGGACTGGCTCTGGCCCTCGACGAAGGCGAAGACCGGGAGGATCTCGGACGCGCGGTCGGGGCCGCCCTTGTTCATCGCGTAGACCTGGGTGAAGGCCTTGAACACCCAGATCACCTCGAGGAAGGTGGTGATCAGGAAGAAGGGCTTGAGCTGCGGGAAGACGACCTTCCAGAAGGTCTGCCAGCCGTTGGCGCCGTCCATGCGGGCGGCCTCGTACAGCTCGGCGCCGACGGTGGTCAGCGCGGCGTACATGTTGAGGGCGACGAACGGGATGGAGCCCCAGACCACCAGGACGGTGACGATCGTCAGGGTGGAGAGGCCGGTCTCGAACCAGTTGTGCTGCTCGTAGCCGGAGAAGCCGGCCGTGCGCATCACCCAGTTCATCACGCCGAACTGCTCGTCGAACAGCCAGTAGAAGACCTGGACGGAGGCGACGATCGGCATGGCCCAGGCCATCACCAGCGCCATCGACAGGACCAGGCGCATCTTCTTGCCGAGCTTGTTCAGCAGGACGCCGATGAGGCTGCCGATCGCCATGATCAGGACGACGTTGGCGAGGGTGAAGCCGAAGCTGCGCAGGACGACGGTCCAGAAGTTCGAGTCGCCGAGCAGCTGGGTGTAGTTGTCGAAGCCCGCGGACGGGTACTTGCGCTGGATGAACTCGATCTTGTTGATGTCCTGGAAGGACAGGATCACGTTCTTGATCAGCGGGTACACGAGCAGGACCACGAGGCTGAGCACCGCGGGTGCGATCAGCAGGTACGGCAGCCACCCCGTGGGGAGCCGCTTTCTGCCCCCGCGAGGAGACGGTCGGACGGGGCCGGCCGGGGCGGCGGGTGCCTTCGGCGGCAGTCCGGCGGACTTCGGTGGTGCGTCCTGTGGAGCGCTGGTGGCCGCTCCCTGGGAGTGCACGGTCATGTCTGGGCTTCCTCGCGGTTGACTGTGGAGTCAAATGCGCGACCGGGGGCGCGGCAGACGCTGCGGGGCGCCTGCCGCACCCCCCGGTGCGCTCACACTGCTGGGTGCTGCGGGTACTGCTGTGGTGGGTACCGCTGTGCTGCCGGGTGCTGCGGGGTGGGACTACTTGTTGATGCGGTTCGCGATTTCCTTGTCCGCGTCCGCGCCCGCCTTGGCGGCGTCCTCACCCTTCAGGACCTTGGTCATGAACTCCTTGATGGGGTTCGGCTCGGTCTCGACGTTCGCCCAGCCGGCCGTGACCGGGGTGATCTTGCCGGAGACCGAAGCCTTGGCCATGGCCTCGGCGAAGGAGCCCGGGGCGGCGGCGAAGTTCGCGGCGGCCTGGTTCGGGAGCAGGGCGCCCTCCGTGGCGGCGGCGTACTTGGTCATCTGCTCCTTGCCGGAGGCGAGGGCGAGCCACTCCTTGGCGAGCTCCTTGTTCTTGGAGCGCTCGGCCACGGCGAGGTTCGAGCCGCCGAGGAAGACGGAGCCCGGCTTGTCGGCGGTCTTGCCCGGGATCGGGAAGTAGCCGAAGTCGCCTTCCTTGCCAGCGTCCTTCAGGGCCTTCAGCGCGCCCTGGGCCTCCCAGCCGAGACCGATCCAGGACGAGACGCCGCCCTTGGGAACGATGTCGGTGGACTGCTGCGGGGTGGCCTCGTCCTTGTCCTTGGGGGCGGTGGAGTAGGACTGGAGCTTCTTGTAGAACTCCATCGCGGAGGCGGCCGGGGCGGAGCCCAGCTGGCCCTTCCACTTGCCGCCGTCCTTGACGGCGAGGTCGCCGCCCTCGTCCCAGACGAAGCCGGCGAGGATGTACCAGCTCTGGCCGGGGAGGTAGATCGGCTGCGCGGCCGGGTCCGAGGCCTTCAGCTTCTCCAGGCCGGCGACCCACTCGTCACGGGTCTTCGGCGCGGTGATGCCGGCCTTCTCGTAGGCCTTCTTGTCGTAGATGACGACGCGGTTGGCGGCGTACCACGGAGCGGCGTACAGCTTGCCGTCGACCTCGGCGGAGGACAGCATGCCCTTCGACCAGGCGTCGGCGCCGAGCTTGGACTTGTCGCCCGACAGGTCGGCGAGGCCGCCCGTGACGGCGTAGCCGACGGTCTGGGTGTTGCCGAGCTCAAGGACGTCCGGCGGGGTGTTCTCGGAGAGGGCGGTGGTGACCTTCTCCTGGATGCCGGTCCACTTCTGCTCCTCGACCTTGACCGTCACACCGGGGTGCTTGGCCGAGAACTCCTTGTTGACCTCGTCGATCCAGGCCTTCGGAGCGGAACCGTCCATCACCCAGACGGTGATCTCCTTGGCCGCGCCACCCGACGCGTCGGCCTTCGCCTTGTCGTCGCCGCCGTTGCCGCACGCCGCGACTCCGACCATCATGCCCACGACACCGACCGCCGCAATGAGCTTGCGCTTCACGCCACCCTCCTCAGGGATGCTGCCTGCAACTTCCCTCGCCCGCCGCGGTGACGTACGTACCAAGTACTGCCCGTGGGGCCGGGATCCGATCCATATTGGTGTAGACCAGTACCCGGAGCTTGGCCTAGACCTTTAGGGGTGTCAAGGGTCTAATGAGCGGGTGCTCGGTCCGTTATCGGACCGACACCTGGGGGAGGGAGGAGGCCTGTCCTCCCACCCGTGTCACGATGTGACCGCACATATCGGAGGAGCCGGTGACGGCAGCGAAACTGGAGTCGGGAAGGCGGGCGGCGATGGCCACCGAAGGGGCGACCACGGAGCCGGAAGGCGGGGCAGCCACTCGCACGGCGCGTGTGCCCAAGTACTACCGACTCAAGCGACACTTGCTCGACATGACCGAGACGCTCCCCCCCGGCACCCCCGTGCCGCCGGAGCGCACGCTCGCGGCCGAATTCGACACCTCCCGGACCACCGTCCGGCAAGCCCTCCAGGAACTCGTCGTCGAGGGCCGGCTGGAGCGCATCCAGGGCAAGGGCACCTTCGTCGCGAAGCCGAAGGTCTCCCAGCCCCTGCAACTCTCCTCGTACACCGAGGACATGCGGGCCCAGGGCCTGGAGCCGACCTCCCAGCTCCTGGACATCGGCTACGTCACCGCCGACGACACCCTCGCCGGACTCCTCAAGATCGCCACGGGGGGACGGGTCCTGCGCATCGAGCGGCTGCGCCTGGCGAGCGGCGAGCCCATGGCCATCGAGACCACGCACCTGTCGGCCAAGCGCTTCCCCGCGCTGCGCCGCTCCCTCGTCAAGTACACCTCTCTGTACACCGCCCTCGCCGAGGTGTACGACGTCCGGCTCGCGGAGGCCGAGGAGACCATCGAGACCTCACTGGCCACCCCGCGCGAGGCCGGACTGCTCGGCACCGACGTCGGCCTGCCGATGCTGATGCTCTCCCGGCACTCCCTGGACGCCGACGGCGAACCGGTCGAATGGGTACGTTCGGTGTACCGCGGCGACCGTTACAAGTTCGTAGCCCGTCTTCAGCGACCCGCCTTGTAGCAGACGGTTGACTCCTGTTCGACCTGCGGTGGACGCTCGTACCGCTATGCGGACGGGGGCTTACGTCCACCGGTCGGGCCCCCGTAGATTCCCTGCGCTCAAAGCAGATGATCAACGAGGGGACGAGGATCATGCCGGAACCGGAAGCAACAGGGACAGACCGGGCTCCAACACCCGGGAACACGGCGGGCCCGGGCATCAGGCCGGGCTCGCCGTCCCGTTCGGGCGGGCTCACTCCCCGGTCCATCGCGATATGGGTGGGCGTGGCCCTCGTCGGGGCCATCGGCTGGGGCGTGCTGGCTCTGTCCCGGGGTGAGGAGATCTCGGCCGCCTGGCTGCTCGCGGCCGCGCTGGGCTCGTACGCCATCGGGTACCGCTTCTACGCGCGCTTCATCGCGAACCGCGTGCTGAAGGTGGACAAGACCCGGGCCACCCCCGCCGAACGCCTCGACAACGGTGTCGACTTCCACCCCACCGACCGGCGCGTCCTCTTCGGCCACCACTTCGCCGCCGTCGCCGGCGCGGGCCCGCTGGTCGGCCCGGTGCTCGCCGCGCAGATGGGCTACCTGCCGGGCACCATCTGGATCGTCGCGGGCGTCATCTTCGCCGGCGCCGTCCAGGACATGGTGACGCTGTTCTTCTCCACCCGCCGCGACGGGCGTTCGCTCGGCCAGATGGCCCGCGACGAGATCGGCCCGGTCGGCGGGGCCGCCGCGCTCGTCGCCGTGTTCGTCATCATGATCATCCTGCTGGCCGTGCTCGCACTGGTCATCGTGGGCGCGCTGGCGCACTCGCCCTGGGGCGTCTTCTCCATCGGCATGACCATCCCGATCGCCCTCTTCATGGGCGTGTACCTGCGCGTCCTGCGGCCGGGCCGGGTCACCGAGGTCTCCGTCATCGGCGTCGCGCTGCTGCTCCTCGCCATCGTCGCGGGCGGCTGGGTCGCCGAGTCCTCCTGGGCGGACGTGTTCACCCTGGAGAAGGAGACCCTGGTCGTCTGGATGGTCGCGTACGGGTTCATCGCCTCGGTGCTGCCCGTGTGGCTGCTGCTCGCGCCGCGCGACTACCTGTCCACCTTCATGAAGGTCGGCACCATCGCCCTGATGGCGGTCGGCGTGGTCATCGCGATGCCGACGCTGCGGATGCCCGCGGTCACCGACTTCGCCGCCCGGGGCGACGGCCCGGTCTTCGCCGGCTCGATGTTCCCCTTCGTCTTCATCACCATCGCGTGCGGGGCGCTGTCCGGCTTCCACTCGCTGGTCGCCTCCGGCACCACCCCGAAGATGATCCAGAAGGAGACGCAGGTCCAGGTCATCGGCTACGGCGCGATGCTCACCGAGTCCTTCGTCGCCATCATGGCCGTGATCGCCGCGTGCATCATCGAGCCCGGCCTCTTCTTCGCGGTCAACTCCCCCGCCGGCGTCGTCGGCGCCACCGTCCAGACCGCCTCCGAGGCCGTCACCCACCTCGGCTTCGCCATCAGCCCCGAGGCCCTCGCGCAGGCCGCGAAGGACGTGGAGGAGACCAGCCTGCTGTCCCGTACGGGTGGCGCGCCGACCTTCGCACTCGGAATGTCGGACATCTTCTCCTCCGTCATCGGCGGGGCCGGGATGAAGGCCTTCTGGTACCACTTCGCCATCATGTTCGAGGCGCTCTTCATCCTGACCACGGTCGACGCGGGCACCCGCGTGGGCCGCTTCATGCTCCAGGACACCCTCGGCAACGTGCACAAGTCCTTCAAGGACATCAGCTGGAAGCCGGGCGTGTGGCTGGCGAGCGCGATCGTGGTCGGCGGCTGGGGGTACTTCCTGTGGGTCGGCGTCAAGGACCCGCTGGGCGGCATCAACCAGCTCTTCCCGCTGTTCGGGATCGCGAACCAGCTGCTCGCGGCGGTGGCCCTGGCCGTCTGCACCACGCTGCTGGTGAAGTCCGGGCGGCTCAAGTGGGCCTGGATCACGGGCGTCCCGCTGGCCTGGGACGTGGCCGTCACGCTCACCGCGAGCTACCAGAAGATCTTCTCTGAGGACGTGAAGGTCGGGTTCTTCGCGCAGCGCGACAAGTACCAGAGCGGCATCGACGCGGGGAAGGTGCTGCCGCCCGCCAAGAACATGGACGAGATGCACACCGTGGTCACCAACGCCACGGTCGACGGCGTCCTGTCCGCGCTCTTCGCGGTGCTGATCCTGATCGTGCTCGCGGACGCGGCCCGGACCTGTCTCAAGGCCGTCGCCGACCCGGGCTCGGTGCGGCTGTCCGAGGTGCCGTGGACCGAGTCGAAGATCGTCGCCCCGGCCGGGCTGGTCGCCACCGCCGAGGAGAAGGCCGAGCTCGCGGCGGCCGGCCTCGACAGCGGCGGCGGCCGGGTCCCGGAACCCGTCAGGTGAGCGGCGTCCGCGGGGCGCTGGCGAAGGCGCGGTTCTACGTACGGGAGTTCTCGGGCGAGGCCGCGTACGAGCGCTACGTCGCCCACGCCCGCTCGCACGACCCGGACGCCGAGGTCCTGACCCGGCGCGCCTTCGAGCGGGCCCGCACGGACGCCCGCGAAGCGGACCCCCGCGAGGGCTTCCGCTGCTGCTGAACCCCGCACCGCGCAGGACACCGGGCCGCCGGGCTCCCCTCCGAGGGAACCCGGCGGCCCTTCGCGCGGGCGCCCGTGCACACTCGGAGCCATGGACTTCGAGATCCGGGCGGCCGTGCCCGCCGAATACGACGAGCTGGGCGAGATCACCGGGCAGGCCTACACCGGGGACGGACTGCTCGACCTGAACGAGGACGACCACTACCTGAACGTCCTGCGGGACGTCGCGGGCCGGGCCGGCGACGGCGAGGTGCTCGTCGCGGCACAGGACGAAGAGCTGCTCGGCGGAGTGACGTTCGCCGCACCCGGCAGCCGGCTCGCCGACATCGCGGGACCCGGCGAGGCCGAGTTCCGGATGCTGGCCGTGACCTCCGCCGCGCGCGGCAAGGGGGTCGGCGAGGCCCTCGTACGCGCCTGCGTCGACCGTGCCCGGGCCCTGGAGGTCACGGCGCTGGTGCTGTCGACCCAGCCCGCCATGGAGGGCGCCCAACGCCTCTACGGGCGCCTCGGCTTCGTCCGTACGCCGGAGCTGGACTGGTCCCCGATCCCCGCGCTGACCCTCCTCACATACCGACTGGAGCTGTGACACCACGCTGAGCGAAGGGCGCGCCGACACTACATGTGGGGGCTACCGCATCGGGCCGCCCCCACATGTATGCTCATGGCTGCTGTCGTCGCAGGGGAATCCGGTGCGAATCCGGAACTGTCCCGCAACGGTGTGAAGTGCACCCATTCGTGCTCCGCAAGTCCGAGGACCTGCCGACAGCGCGCCCGGCTCGACCGAACCGGGTGCCGATTCGTCCGGGCCTCGCGGTTGGGCCGGTGGACGCCATGCGGTGGTGCGCCTTCCCGCCACGCCCGCATGCGCCCGCCCGCGCCCCGCCCCGCCGATGACCGGGCCGAGCGAGGGAGAGCTCCCCCCGTGACCATCGCGCCTGCCGCACCGCGCGCCGAGTCCGACCAGCCCGCAGCCGAAGGCCCCGGGGCCGCGCTGCTGCGGACCCTCACCGAGCTGACGGCCGACCTCGCCGACACCGACCCGGGCCGGGTCGCCGCCGCCGCCCTGCGCGGCCGCAGCTCCGTCGCGGACGAGGCCGAGCTGCGGGGGCTGGCCACCGAGGCCGCCGCGGGCCTGATCTCGGAGGACCCGGCGTACTCCCGCCTCGCCGCCCGCCTGCTCACGCTGGCCGTGGCCGACGAGGCCGCGGGCCAGGGGTCGACCTCCTTCGCCGAATCCGTCGCCGTGGGCCACCGCGAGGGCCTGATCGCCGACCGCACCGCCGAGTTCGTGGCCCTCCACGCCGCCCGGCTCGACTCCCTGGTCGAGCACGCGCTCGCCGAGGGCGCGGACGACCGCTTCGGCTTCTTCGGCCTGCGCACCCTGCACAGCCGCTACCTGCTGCGCCACCCCATCACCCGCCAGGTGATCGAGACCCCGCAGTACTTCATGCTGCGCGTGGCCTGCGGCCTCGCCGAGAACGAGTCCGTCCAGGCCGTCGAGGAAGTCGCCTCCCTCTACCGGCTGATGAGCCGCCTGGACTACCTGCCGTCCTCCCCCACGCTCTTCAACTCCGGCACCCGCCACCCGCAGATGTCCTCCTGCTACCTGCTGGACTCCCCGCTGGACGAGCTGGACTCGATCTACGACCGCTATCACCAGGTCGCGCGCCTCTCCAAGCACGCCGGCGGCATCGGCCTGTCGTACTCCCGCATCCGCGCCCGCGGTTCGCTGATCCGCGGCACCAACGGCCACTCCAACGGCATCGTGCCGTTCCTGAAGACCCTCGACGCCTCCGTCGCCGCCGTGAACCAGGGCGGCCGCCGCAAGGGCGCCGCCGCCGTCTACCTGGAGACCTGGCACGCGGACATCGAGGAGTTCCTGGAGCTCCGCGACAACACCGGTGAGGACCAGCGCCGTACGCACAACCTGAACCTCGCCCACTGGGTGCCGGACGAGTTCATGCGCCGCGTGAACGCCGACGCCGACTGGTCGCTGTTCTCCCCGGCCGACGTCCCCGAGCTGGTCGACCTGTGGGGCGACGACTTCGACGCCGCCTACCGCAAGGCCGAAGAGGCCGGCCTGGCCCGCAAGACGATGCCCGCCCGCGACCTGTACGGCCGGATGATGCGCACCCTCGCGCAGACCGGCCAGGGCTGGATGACCTTCAAGGACGCCTCCAACCGCACGGCGAACCAGACCGCCGAGCCGGGCACGGTCGTCCACTCCTCCAACCTGTGCACCGAGATCATCGAGGTCACCAACGACGGCGAGACCGCCGTCTGCAACCTCGGCTCGGTCAACATGGGCGCCTTCGTGGTGGACGGGGAGATCGACTGGGAGCGCCTGGACGAGACCGTCCGCACCGCCGTCACCTTCCTCGACCGCGTCGTCGACATCAACTTCTACCCGACCGAGCAGGCCGGGCGCTCCAACTCCCGCTGGCGGCCCGTGGGCCTGGGCGCGATGGGCCTCCAGGACGTCTTCTTCAAGATGAAGATGCCCTTCGACTCCCCCGAGGCGAAGGCCCTGTCCACCAAGCTCTCCGAGCGCATCATGCTGGCCGCGTACGAGGCCTCCTGCGACCTCGCCGAGCGCAGCGGCCCCCTCCCGGCCTGGGAGCAGACCCGCACCGCCCGCGGCGTCCTGCACCCCGACCACTACGACGTCGAGCTGAACTGGCCCGAGCGCTGGGACGCCCTGCGCGCCCGCATCGCGAAGAGCGGCATGCGCAACTCGCTGCTCCTGGCCATCGCCCCGACGGCGACCATCGCCTCCATCGCGGGCGTGTACGAGTGCATCGAGCCGCAGGTCTCCAACCTCTTCAAGCGCGAGACGCTCAGCGGCGAGTTCCTCCAGGTCAACGGCTACCTGGTGGAGGAGCTGAAGAAGCTCGGCGTGTGGGACGCGCAGACCCGCGAGGCGCTGCGCGAGTCCAGCGGCTCCGTGCAGGGCTTCGGCTGGATCCCGGCCGAGGTGCGCGAGCTGTACCGCACGGCGTGGGAGATCCCGCAGCGCGGTCTGATCGACATGGCGGCGGCCCGTACGCCGTTCCTCGACCAGGCGCAGTCGCTGAACCTGTTCCTGGAGACGCCCACCATCGGCAAGCTGAGCTCGATGTACGCGTACGCCTGGAAGCAGGGTCTGAAGACCACGTACTACCTGCGTTCGCGCCCGGCGACGAAGATCGCCCGCGCCGCCTCCGGCAGCGCCGTCCCCGCGGCCACCCCGCTCCCGCAGGCCGTCGACGCCGACGCCCTGGCCTGCTCCCTTGAGAACCCCGAGTCCTGCGAGGCCTGCCAGTAATGAGCTCCACCGCAAAGAAGAACCTGCTCGACCCGGGCTTCGAACTGACCCTGCGTCCCATGCGCTACCCGGACTTCTACGAGCGCTACCGGGACGCGATCAAGAACACCTGGACCGTCGAGGAGGTCGACCTCCACTCGGACGTCGCCGACCTCGCGAAGCTGACGCCGGCCGAGCAGCACATGATCGGCCGTCTGGTCGCGTTCTTCGCGACGGGCGACTCGATCGTCTCGAACAACCTCGTCCTGACCCTGTACAAGCACATCAACTCCCCGGAGGCGCGCCTGTACCTGTCGCGCCAGCTGTTCGAGGAGGCCGTGCACGTCCAGTTCTACCTGACGCTGCTCGACACCTACCTGCCCGACCCGGACGACCGCGCGGCCGCCTTCGACGCCGTCGAGGAGATCCCGTCGATCCGCGAGAAGGCGCAGTTCTGCTTCAAGTGGATCAACGAGGTCGAGAAGCTGGACCGGCTGGAGACGCAGGCGGACCGCCGCCGCTTCCTGCTGAACCTGATCTGCTTCGCCGCGTGCATCGAGGGCCTGTTCTTCTACGGCGCCTTCGCGTACGTGTACTGGTTCCGCTCGCGCGGCCTGCTGCACGGCCTCGCCACGGGCACCAACTGGGTGTTCCGCGACGAGACCATGCACATGAACTTCGCGTTCGAGGTCGTGGACACGGTCCGCAAGGAGGAGCCGGAGCTCTTCGACGACGCCCTCCAGCAGCAGGTCACCGACATGCTGAAGGAAGCCGTCGAGGCGGAGCTGCAGTTCGGCCGCGACCTGTGCGGTGACGGCCTGCCGGGCATGAACACCGAGTCGATGCGCGAGTACCTGGAGTGCGTCGCGGACCAGCGCCTGGTCCGCCTCGGCTTCCCGGCGGTGTACGGCTCGCAGAACCCGTTCTCGTTCATGGAGCTCCAGGGCGTCCAGGAACTGACGAACTTCTTCGAGCGCCGCCCGTCGGCCTACCAGGTCGCGGTCGAGGGCACGGTCGACCTGGACGAGGACTTCTAGGTCCCGGGTCGCACGGCGGAAGGCCCCGCACCGGGATCCCGGTGCGGGGCCTTCCGTCGTGCGCCGGTCCCCGCACCTTTCCCGAGGTCCGCTCCCAGTGGAACCGGACCGTGCCGGAAGGGCTACGCGTTCGGGACGACCTCGTAGCGCGGGGTGCCCTCTTCCATCTGCCGCAGCGCGTCCTTGCGGTCGCGCTTCGAGAGCCGGTCGATGTACAGGTACCCGTACAGGTGGTCGGTCTCGTGCTGGAGGCAGCGCGCGAAGTAGCCGGTGCCGCGGACCTTGATCGGGTTGCCCTGCGCGTCCTGGCCGGTCACCTCGGCGTAGTCCGGGCGGGCCAGCGAGGCGTACGCGGTCGGGACGGAGAGGCAGCCCTCGTTCGAGTCGTCCAGCACGCGCGTGGCGGCCGGCAGCTCCACCAGCTTCGGGTTGATCACGACACCGGTGTGCCGCTTGCCGTCGTCGTCGGGGCAGTCGTAGACGAAGACCTTGGCGTCCACGCCGATCTGGTTCGCCGCCAGGCCCACGCCCTCGGCGGTCTTCTGGCTGGCGAACATGTCGTCGATCAGCTGCGCCAGCTCGTCGCCGAACTCGGTGACGTCCTTGCACTCCCGGTGCAGCACCGGGTTGCCGACCACCGTGATCGGGCGGGACGTGCCGCGCTCGCGGTGGGCGAGCTCGCGCGCCTCACAGTCCTCGGTGTCCACGACGTAGCCCTCGTCATCGACCGGGATCACCTGGTTCTCCTGCTGCGCCATGTCCGCCGTACGCCTTCCGTAAGTCACCGATGTGCCGGTACAGCCTACGGCCCGGGCTCAGCAGACTTCCTCGAGATCCCGCCATTCCCGGCTGTCGGGGCTGTCCGCGACCCATCCGTCGAGCAGTCCGCGCACCAGGCCGGCCGGTGCCGCGATGCCGCATTCGCGCTCCGGCACCCACAGGGAGCCCGAACCGGCCGTCCGGTGGCCGAGCGGGCCGGGGTGGCCCGGTTCGCTGTGGTCGTGGGGGTCCAGGCGGTCCGCGTCGCCCTCTCCGCTGGGCATCGCGCTCTCCGAACAGCTCCGGCACAGCAGCCGCACCGACGAGGACCAGTCCTCGGCGGCGAAGCCCGCGTCGGAGGCCAGCTGCTCCAGGGCGTCGCGGTCGGCCTCGGTGGCCGCCTCCAGCAGCACCACCCAGGTCGGCACCGGGGAGGGCGCCCACAGCTCGATCTCGTCGAAGACCGGGTACGAGGGTCCGGCGGCGGTGATCCGCTCCCCGTGCGGGACCCCGTCGTGGAGGACGACCTCGCCCCAGCGGCGGCCCGAGGAGGGCAGCGGAATGGACAGGACCTCCATCCGGGCCGGATCGAGCCTGCGGCCCCACACGACCTCGGCCTCCCCCTCGGGGGACAGCCGCACGGCGGCGCTGCCAAGCTCCATGCCGACCGGTTCCCCGCTGTGCCTGCCGTTGTGGGCGGCCGTCCCGTGCGGGTCTCCCGGCACCTTCAGCCCGTACGCCTGCCAGGCCCGGCGGGCCAGCGGCCAGTCCTGCAGCGCGGTCGCGGCGATCCCGACGTTCCACCAGTCCGGGGCGCCGGTCTCGCGGTCCAGCAGGGCCACGGCGCGCAGCCCGGCGGACCGGGCCTGCTCCCAGTCGTGCCGGAACTTGTGCAGGAGGGCCAGGTTGAACCAGGACTCGGACAGCCAGGGCTCAAGATCGGCCGCCCTGGTCAGCAGCGCTCCCGCGTCCTCGTACCGACCGTCGCCGATCAGCGTGAACGCGCGGTCGGTGGCCTGCCGCCACGAGGCGGAGGGCCGATGCCGTACCTTCCCGAAGATCCTCACGATTCCCGCCTGCCTGGGGGCACCTCCCAGCGGTGGCTGGGGGACAACGGTGCAGCCTTGCGGACACTCCTACTGCATCCAACCATGCCCGCTCGGACGGCCGCTCATTACCCATGGGTTACCCCGGTCGAACGGGAACGACTCTGACCCGCCCGCCCCTGGCCAGAACCCTCGCCAAGGACTCGACGACCTCCGGCTGGTAGTCGTGCCCGGTGCCCAGCCGCAGCTGCTCCAGGGCGGCCAGTGAGCCGCCCGGGTGACGGCTCCCGCCGACGTGCCCGGCGAGGTCCTCGTACGCGTTCACCGCGCGCACGATGCGGGCGGCGACGGGCTGGTCCCGGTACGGCTCGGCCTGCCGCTCCACGATCACCGCCACCTCCGCGGGCACCCCGGTCTGGCGGGCCACCTCGCCGCCCAGCCCGGCGATCCGGCGGGCCTCGGCGGCGGGCAGGCAGGCGGTGGCCCCCGAGGGGACCGGGTCGACGAGCGAGAGCTGGCCGATGTCGTGCATCAGGGCGGCGTACTCCAGCACCGTGAGCTCCCGCTCCGAGAGCCCCAGCTCCCGGCCGACGGCGCAGCTCAGGGCGGCGACCCGGCGGGAGTGCCCCGGCGGGGTGTACCCGGCGATCTCGGTGGCGCGGGCCAGGGAGGTGATGGTCTGGCGGTAGGTGGTGCGGATCGCGGCGATCCGGCGGAAGGACATCTGGGTCAGCAGCAGCGGCACGCTGAAGACGGGCAGCGCGCACAGGCCCGCCACGGCCACGCCGAGGGCCATCACCACCCCGGTGGCGCAGATCGCGGCGCCGATGCCGAGCTGCGCGCGCAGCTCGTCGCGCAGCAGCGGCCCGTACGGCCACCCGGTGCGGGCCCCGGCCAGGGCGGCGGCGAGCACGGCGTCGCACAGGGCGGTGAGGCCGAGCAGGAGCAGCAGGAACAGGACGATGTACGGTCCCTGCCCGAGCCGCGCTTCGAGCCGCCCGGAGTTGTAGAGCGGCTGGAAGCAGACGGCGGCGAAGGCGACGGTGAGCACCCGGCGGGCCACGTGGTCCAGGGCCGGGCCGCGGCCCCGGGCGACGTGCGGGACGATCCCGGCGAGGGCGGCCGCGACGACGACGGCGACGACCTGGAGGACGCCGTGGGCGGAGGGGTGCCCGGCGTTCTGGCCGAGCAGCGCGTACGCGAGGGCTCCGGCGGCGCCGAGGGGCGCGGGCTCGCGGTCCGCGGCGGGCAGGGGTCCGGCGCCCTCGGCGCGGTGGTCGCCCCGGGCGAGTTCCCCGACGGCGATCAGGGTGCCGAAGGCGAGGGCGACGCCCGGTTCGACGACGCCGGTCCACAGGGTGTGGCCGAGTCCCGCGAGGGTGAGCAGAGCGGCGGCCGCGCGCACGGTCCACGCTGCCCAGGCCCTCACCGGGCCCCCCGGGCGGGCCGGCCGGGCGCCGGCTCCCCCTGGCCGGGCACCCCGGGCAGCCCGGGCGGTGCCGGCGGCCCTGGTGATGCCGACGGCCCCGGTGATGTCGGCGGCCCCGGCAGGTCCGGCCCGGTGGCGCCGGTGGCCGGGGCGGGCGCGTCGGCCGGGATCACCTGGAGGTCGTCGTCGGAGGTGACCACCGGGTGCCAGCCGTGCCGCCCGATGGCGCCGACCAGCGCCCGCACCATCGCCGGATCGAACTGGGCCCCGGCGCAGCGCTCCAGCTCCGTCAGGGCCACCGTCACCGGCCGGGCCCGGCTGTAGGACCGGGTCGAGGTCATGGCGTCGAAGGAGTCGGCCACCGCCACCACCCGGGCCAGCACCGGGATCTGTTCCCCGCTCAGCCCGTAGGGGTATCCGGAGCCGTCGACCCGTTCGTGGTGGTGCAGGATCGCGGACCGGGCCTCCCCCAGGAACCCGATGCCCCGGACCATCTCGTGCCCGTACTCGGGGTGCAGCTCGATGACGCGGCGTTCCTCGGGCGTCAGCGGCCCGTCCTTGCGCAGCAGCCGCGTCGGCACGCCCAGCTTGCCCACGTCGTGCAGGATCCCGGCGATGCGCACGACCTCCAGCCGGTCGTCGGGCATGCCCAGCTCGCGGGCGATCATCGCGGAGGCCTGGCCCACGCGTTCGCTGTGCCCGCGCGTGTAGCGGTCCTTGATGTCGACGGCCTGGACCAGGGCCCGGATCGTGGCCCGGTGGGCGGCGCGCTCGCGGTGGTACTGGGCGAAGACCCAGCAGGAGACGTACATCGGCAGCAGGACGAGCAGCGCGGCCGGGATCCCGTACGGGCTGCGCCACATCACGGCCATCATCAGTCCGGCGAGGCCGTGCACGCAGTGCGGGGCGAGGGACCGGGTGGCCAGTCCGCGCCAGGCGCCGGCGGCGGGCCGGCGTTCGGCGGCGGCGAGGATGCCCCCGTCGAGGGCGGTGAGCACCAGGCAGAAGGCGACGGCCGCGGCGGCGGCGGGGAGCATCGCGTAGGGGAAGTCGGCCACCCAGGCGGACGGGTCCGCGCCCGGGCCGGTGCCGCCCGGCGGTCCGGAATCACCACCTCCGGATCCTCCCGCCCCGGCGAGCGCCTCCCGGCCGCCGAGGAGCCCGTAGGCCCTTCCGGCCGCCCAGGCGGCTATCGCCTGCTGCGCGGCGTGCCACACCCGGCGCACCAGGGCGGGCCGCTGGACGACGGTCTGGGCGAGTCCCCCGGGCAGCGCCACGAGCGCGGCGGCCGCGGGCGGCAGCAGGAAGACGGCGGCCATCACGACGGGGAAGAAGGAGCCGACGCCGTCGGGCACCCGGCGGCCCACCGGCGGACAGGTCCTGAGCAGTTCGCAGCCGAGGTAGAGGGCGGCCAGCAGGGCGACGGCCGGCCAGGGAGTGGCGGAGTCCGCGAGGGCGGGGGCGGCGCACGCGGCGGCCGCGAGCACGGCGGCCAGGACGTAGGCGCGCGCCATCGGCGGAAGTACCCGCATGGCGCTCTCTCCTCCCCCTGGGCCGTGCAAGCCGGGTACCGAATGGAAGCGGCACCGAGAGGGGAGGATAGGTCGGTCCCCGTGAATAGCCGGGGACATTTGCGCATTGCGCCGTACGGGCGCCCCCGGATTAGCACCTTCGAGTGAACGAAGTGCCCTTCCGGGGGCGGTGGTTCAGCCGGTGGCCGGATCGGCCGTGACGTCGTGGTCGGGCACGGCCTGACCCGAGCGGATCAGCTCGATCCGGCCCATGACCTTGGAGCGCAGATCGCTCGGCACGTCGTCCGAACCGCAGCAGCGCTTCACCAGCTTCTTCACGGCCTGCTCCAGGCCGTACTTCTCGAGACAGGGATTGCACTCGCCGAAGTGGGTTTCGAACTTCGTGCAGTCACTGTCGGGCATCTCGTGGTCCAGGAACTCATAGAGATGGTCCAGGACCTCCGCGCACTCCGTCTCGTGCGGCTCTCCGCAGCTCATGAGCCCGAGCCTTTCAGGTCGTTCGACTCTCCCGCGCCGGCCGGGACCAGCCCGCGCTCGCGGGCGTAGTCCTCCAGCATTCCGCGGAGTTGACGGCGGCCACGGTGCAGTCGCGACATGACCGTACCGATGGGTGTACCCATGATGTCCGCGATCTCCTTGTACGCAAAGCCCTCCACGTCGGCAAGATAGACCGCGATGCGGAACTCCTCCGGAATGGCCTGCAGCGCTTCCTTCACGTCGGAATCGGGCAGGTGGTCGAGCGCCTGCGACTCCGCCGAACGCAGACCGGTCGACATGTGCGACTCGGCGCGCGCCAGCTGCCAGTCCTCGATCTCCTCCGCGGCGCTGCGCTGGGGCTCGCGCTGCTTCTTGCGGTAGGAGTTGATGAACGTGTTGGTCAGAATGCGGTAGAGCCACGCCTTCAGGTTGGTGCCCTCGCGGAACTGGTGGAAGGACGCGTACGCCTTCGCGTACGTCTCCTGGACCAGGTCCTCGGCGTCGGCCGGGTTGCGCGTCATGCGCAGCGCGGCGGAGTACATCTGGTCGAGGTAGCCGAGGGCGTCCCGCTCGAAGCGCGCGTTGCGCTCCGGGGTTGTCTCCTGCGCCTGGCCTTCGTCGGTCCCAGCGACAGGACCCACCTCCTCCGACAGCGTGGCGGCTCCGAAAGCGGATCCGCTCGAATCGGAGAATAGTCGACCTTCCCGGCCCTCCGCCGCCCGAAGCGTGGCGCGCTTGGGCGCGGGCAGCACCGTCCAGTCCAGGTCAGCGGCCTGCGGACGGTTCTGACTGATGACCTGGGTCATGCGCTCCCTCTCCTCCGACGATTCCCCTGCGTTCCGGTACTCCGCACAACAGGCGGCCCGGGCAGCGCATTCCCGGGCGCGCCAAGGGTTTCCGGGGGCGCCCGGGGCGGGGTGAGCGGGATCACTCCGGAATCCGTCAGGTCGCGTACGCCGGCGCCCTCATCCGATGAGCCGGCCGAGCCACTCGGCCGCCGCCCGGGTGATCACGGCGAGGGCCTCGTCCTGGGTCGGGCCGGCCTTCTTCGGCACCGCGAAGCCGTGGTCGCCGTGGGGCACCTCCACCAGCTCGTACGGGTTCCCGGCGGCCGGCGGCGGGAACTCCGCGGGGCCGCCGAACGGGTCCCGGCCGCCCTGGACCACCAGGGTGGGCCGCCCGGCGCCCAGCAGCTCCCCGGCCCGGGACTTCTCCGGCCGGCCCGGCGGGTGCAGCGGGAAGGCCAGCGCGAGCACCCCGGCCGCGTCCAGCTCGACGGCGGTCCGGCAGGCCACCCGGGCCCCGGCGCTGCGCCCGCCGGCCACCACGGGCAGGCCGGGCCGCCGCAGCGCGGGCCACAGGCCCCGCCAGCCCTCGTCGAGCACCTTGGGGGCGGCGGCGACCTTCTTGCCCGCGACCCGCCAGGGCTGCTCCACCAGGGCGACGGTGACGCCGTGCGCGGGGAGGGCGGCGGCCAGGGCCACCAGGTCCCGGGCCCCGATGCCGCCCCCGGCGCCGTGGCCGAGGGCGAGCACGAGCTTCGCGGCGGGGGCGGTGTGCCAGGTGACGCGGGCCCCGCCCGCCGGGGTGTCGACGTTCTCGGTGGTCATCCTCCGATCATGCCGCCTCACGCGGCCCCTTCCGGGTCAGAAGAGGGTGGCCTCCTCCGGCGCGGCCAGCTCGCCGAGCAGCTCCGGCCCGTTGTTGCGTACGTTGCTCACGGCGGTGGACACCGGGTAGGCGCGCATCAGCCCGCCGGGCGGCGGGGCCAGCAGGTCGCGCAGCTCGTTCTCGTCGGTGCGGGCGGGGTCCAGCCAGGCGTCCCAGCGGTCCGGGGTCAGCATGAGCGGCATCCGGGGGTGGATGTCGGAGAGCGAGCGGGGTCCCTCGGCGGGACCCGGGGCCAGCGGACCGGTCTCGGCCTCGGCGGTGATCACCGAGCAGGTCGCCCACCAGGCCTGCGGGTGCTCGGCGGGCAGGGTCCCGTCGCGCCAGAACTCGTAGATCCCGGCCATCGCGAAGACGGAGCCGTCGGCGGGCAGCACGAAGTACGGCTGCTTGCGGGCCCGCTTCTTCTTCCCCTCGACCTCCAGCCGCCGCTCGTCGTGCTCGGTGACCCACTCGTAGTAGCCGTCGGCGGGCAGGATGCAGCGGCGCTGGGCGAAGGGGCGGCGGAACGAGGGCTTCTCGTGCAGGGTCTCGGACCGTGCGTTGATCATCCGGGCGGCGCCCTCGGGGCTCTTGGCCCAGGAGGGGACCAGGCCCCACTTCAGCACCCTCAGCTGGCGAACCGGACGCGGGTCCCGCGCGTCTTTCAGGGGACGGTCGAGGACGACGTGGACCTCTTTCGTCGGAGCCACGTTCCAGTCGGGAGCCAGGGTCTCCAGCGGCTCCCACCGCTCCACCCCGAATATCCCCGCGAGCTCCTCCGGCGTACGACTCGCCGCAAACCTTCCGCACATGGCTGACACACTGCCATGGCCCCCGCCCTCCACCGCAAGGAGTCCGCCACTCCATGGACACCCTCACGACGGCCGGTTTCTGGGACCGGCTCACCGGCATACAGACGGCAGCCCCCTGGTGGCTGGTGGTCCTGACGGGCCTGGCCGCCCTGGCGGCGGTGGGGCCCCGGCCGGTGTGGCTGGTGTCCCGCAACGCGATCACCATCGCGCACGAGGGCGGCCACGGACTGCTCGCGCTGCTGACCGGGCGGCGCCTCGACGGGATCCGGCTGCACTCGGACACCAGCGGGGTCACCGTCAGCCGGGGCAAGCCGACCGGGCTCGGGATGATCCTGACGGCCGCCGCCGGGTACACGGCCCCCTCGCTGCTGGGCCTGGGCGGAGCGGCCCTGCTGTCGGCGCACCGGATCACGCTGCTGCTGTGGGCGGCGACCGCGCTGCTGCTGGCGCTGCTGGTGATGATCCGCAACGCGTACGGGCTGCTGACGGTGGTCCTGACCGGGGCCGCCTTCCTCCTGGTCTCCTGGCTGGCCCCCGCCGGGGTGCAGGCGCTGTTCGCCTACGCGGTGGTGTGGTTCCTGCTGCTCGGCGGGGTGCGGCCGGTGTTCGAGCTGCAGGCCAAGCGCCGCCACGGCGGAGCGCCCGACTCGGACGCCGACCAGCTCGGACGGCTCACCCACGTGCCCCCGCTGGCCTGGCTGCTGCTCTTCCACGCGGTCGCCCTGTGCTCGCTGATCGGCGGCGGCCGCTGGCTGCTCGGCCTCTGAGACGGGGCCGCGATCAAGATCTGGGTCCGGAGGAAGCCACTAAAGTGGTGGCCATGACCGAGACCCCCGCGCTCCACGCCCTCTGGCCCGCTCCGCTCGCGGACGGGGCCGTCCACGCCACCGTCACCGTGCCGGGGTCCAAATCGGTCACCAACCGCGCGCTCGTCCTGGCCGCCCTCGCGGCCGAGCCGGGCTGGGTGCGCCGCCCGCTGCGTTCGCGCGACTCCCAGCTGATGTCGGACGCCCTGCGCGCGATGGGCGTCGGCATCGAGGAGACCGTCTCCTCCAGCTCCGGCGACGGCGCGGGCGGCGAGGCCTGGCGGATCATCCCCGCGGCCCTGCACGGCCCGGCCACCGTCGACGTCGGCAACGCGGGCACGGTCATGCGCTTCCTGCCGCCCGTCGCCACCCTCGCCGCCGGTGACATCCGCTTCGACGGCGACCCGCGCTCCTACGAGCGCCCGCTCGGCGAGGTCATCAACGCCCTGCGCGCCCTCGGCGCCCGGATCGACGACGACGGCCGCGGCGCCCTGCCGATGACCGTCCACGGCGGCGGGGCCCTGGAGGGCGGCACGATCGAGATCGACGCCTCCAACTCCTCCCAGTTCGTCTCGGCGCTGCTGCTCTCCGCCCCCCGCTTCAACCAGGGCGTCGAGGTCCGCCACACCGGCTCGAACCTGCCGTCGATGCCGCACATCCGGATGACCGTGGAGATGCTGCGCGCGGCGGGCGCCCAGGTCGACACCCCGGAGGCCGGTGGCGAGAAGAACGTCTGGCGGGTCGCGCCGGGCGCGCTGCTCGGCCGCGACATGGTCGTGGAGCCGGACCTGTCCAACGCCCAGCCCTTCATGGCCGCGGCCATGATCACCGGCGGCACGGTGACCATCCCGGACTGGCCGCGCCGCACCACGCAGCCCGGTGACGCGCTGCGCCGGATCTTCACCGAGATGGGCGGCTCCTGCGAGCTGACCGACGCGGGCCTGGTCTTCACGGGCACCGGCAAGATCCACGGCATCGACGTGGACCTGTCCGAGGTCGGCGAGCTGACCCCGGGCATCGCGGCGGTCGCGGCGCTGGCCGACTCGGAATCGGTGCTGCGCGGCGTCCAGCACCTGCGCCTGCACGAGACGGACCGCCTGGCGGCCCTGACCGCCGAGATCAACGGCCTGGGCGGCGACGTCACCGAGACCGCCGACGGCCTGCACATCCGCCCGCGGACGCTGCACGGGGGCGTCTTCCACACCTACGACGACCACCGGATGGCCACCGCCGGCGCGGTGATCGGCCTGGCCGTGAAGGGCGTGGAGATCGAGAACGTCGCGACGACGGCGAAGACCCTGCCGGACTTCCCGGCGATGTGGACAGACATGCTGTCGGGAGCGGGAGCGTAGGGCCCGTCATGCGCAGGTACGGCAAGAACACCGACGAGGACGACATCCGCCAGCGGCCCAACCCCAAGGGCAACCGGCCGCGCACCAGCATCCGCCCCAAGCACGAGGACGCCGCCGAGGGCTTCGTCCTCACCGTCGACCGCGGCCGCCTGACCTGCCTGGTCGAGGACCGCACGGTGCACGCGATGAAGGCCCGCGAGCTGGGCCGCAAGGCGGCGGTGGTGGGCGACCGGGTCTGGATCGTCGGTGACCTGACCGGCAAGAAGGACACCCTCGCCCGGATCGTGCGGATCGAGGCGCGCAAGTCCGTCCTGCGGCGCACCGCCGACGACGACGACCCGTACGAGCGCGTGGTCGTCGCCAATGCCGACCAGCTGGCCATCGTCACGGCGCTGGCCGACCCGGAACCGCGGCCGCGCATGATCGACCGCTGTCTGGTGGCCGCGTACGACGCCGGGCTGGAGCCGCTGCTGGTGCTCACGAAGTCCGACCTGACCTCGGCCGACAAGATCCTGGAGATCTACTCGACCTTCGGCCTGAACTACGTCGTCACCAACCGCGAGGAGCTGGCGACGGGCGATGCCGCCGAGCGGGTGCGCGAGCGCCTGAACGGCCGGATCACCGCCTTCGTCGGCCATTCCGGGGTCGGCAAGACCACCCTGGTGAACTCGCTGGTCGCCGAGGGCCGCCAGCGGGCCACCGGCCACGTCAACGCGGTGACCGGCCGCGGCCGGCACACCACCACCTCGGCGCTCGCGCTGCCGCTGCCGGGCGGCGACGGCTGGGTCATCGACACCCCGGGCGTGCGCTCCTTCGGCCTGCACCACGTGGACCCGTCCCGGGTGATCCTGGCCTTCCCGGAGCTGGTTCCCGGTACGGAGGGGTGCCCGCGCGCCTGCAGCCACGACGAGGCGGACTGCGCGCTCGACCGGTGGGTGGAGGAGGGTCACGCCGACCCGGCACGGCTGTACTCGCTGCGGCGGCTGCTGCAGACGCGGGAGCGTCGCGAGGGCGACTGACCGTCCGCCGGGGTTTGCAGGACGCCGTGTCTGGTAAATGCATAATCCGACCAAGTGGCGCGACGTCACGTGAGGCGGGGAGGCAATCGACATGGCGTGGCTGCTGGTCGTGGTCGCGGGAATCCTGGAGACCGGTTTCGCGGTCTGCCTGAAGCTGTCCCACGGTTTCACCCGGCTGTGGCCGACGATCGCCTTCGCCTGTTTCGCCCTCGGCAGTTTCGGCCTGCTGACCCTGGCCCTGAAGAAGCTCGACGTCGGCCCGGCGTACGCGGTGTGGACGGGCATCGGCGCGGCCGGGACCGCCATCTACGGCATGGTCTTCCTCGGCGACCTGGTGTCCACGCTCAAACTCGTCTCGATCTCGCTGGTGATCCTGGGCGTCATCGGGCTCCAGCTGTCCGGCTCGGCGCACTGAGCGGCGCCGCCCCCGCCAGCCACAGCAGCTCGGCCGGCCCCTGTTCCCCCGGGGCTATCACGTAGGACAGCGCGAGGCGTACGGCCAGCTCGCACCGCCACGCCGGTTCCGGACTCAGCGCGGCCGCGGCCCGGTCCCGTACCGCCCGGGCCAGTTCGCCCGGCGCGACCGCCTGCCGGCTCCCCGGCGGGGGCGGCACGGGCAGCGCGAGGTCCCATCCGCCGGTCAGCAGCGCCCGTACGAGGGGCTGGGCGCGGGCGGCCCGTACGGTCCACTCGGCGACGGCGGCGAGCCGCCCGGCGGCGTCCGCCGGACCGGTGCGGGGGCCGGGGGCCAGCGCCCGGTCGACCCCGTCGAGGTACCCGTCCGCCGCCCGGCGCACCAGGGCGCGGCCGAGGCCCTCCTTGCCGCCGAACTCGTTGTAGAGGGTCTGCCGCGACACCCCGGCGGCGGCCGCGACCTCCACCATCCGCACGGCCGGCCAGGGGCGCGCGGACAGCGCCGCTTCGGCCGCTCGCAGCAAGGACTCCCGGCCCGCCGGCATCGCCGCCTCCCCTGCTGTGGGTTCCCGCTGGCTCCTCCGCCAGAGTTGACGGGCCGACAGATCCTGTCAAGGGCGCCTCCCGGCCGCAGGGTGGACGCCGTTCGCCGGGCCGCGGGGAGTCTCGGTACTGTTCGGACATGCCCGAGTATGACGATGACCTGCGCCTCGCCCTCGAACTCGCCGACGCGGCGGACACCGCCACGATGGAGCGGTTCCGCGCCCTCGACCTCCAGGTCGAGACGAAGCCGGACATGACCCCGGTCAGCGAGGCGGACAAGGCCGCCGAGGCGATCATCCGGGCGGGGATCCTGGCCGCGCGGCCCTCCGACGCCATCCTGGGCGAGGAGTACGGGCTCCAGGGCGACGGCCCGCGCCGCTGGGTCGTGGACCCGATCGACGGTACGAAGAACTACGTGCGCGGGGTCCCCGTCTGGGCGACGCTGATCTCCCTCATGGCCGAGGGCGCGGACGGGGTGTTCCGCCCGGTCGTCGGCGTGGTCTCCGCCCCGGCGCTGGGCCGGCGCTGGTGGGCCGCGCAGGGCGGCGGCGCCTTCTCGGGCGGCGCGCTCGGCGAGCCGACGCCGATCGGGGTGTCGAAGGTCGCGACCCTGGGCGACGCCTCCTTCGCGTACTCCTCGCTGACCGGCTGGGAGGAGCAGGGGCGCCTGCCCGGGTTCCTGGACCTGACCCGCGCGTGCTGGCGTACGCGGGGATACGGCGATTTCTGGCCGTACATGATGGTCGCCGAGGGGTCGCTGGACCTGTGCGCCGAGCCCGAGCTGAACCTGTGGGACATGGCGGCCATCGCGGTCGTGGTCCAGGAGGCGGGCGGCCGTTTCACCGGCCTGGACGGTGTGGAGGGCGTGCACGGCGGGAACGCCGCCGCCTCCAACGGTCTGCTGCACGAGGAGATGCTGGCGCACCTGCGCCCCCGCGCCTGACCCCCTGCGCGGGTCCGCGCCGAGAGAGCCCCTCGCGTGCCTCCTTGCTGCCCCTCCGTGTCCGTGGGAATCTGAGAGTCCCCCCGCTTGTGCATTTGTGAAGCGATTCTCGAAGGGCCGCTCGCGGGTGCACCCACCCAAGCGGGGGACTCACCCAGGAGGTGGCTCTCTTCATGCTCGTCCGTGACGCCATGAGCACCGTGATCCTCACCCTCGGACCCGCGCACACCCTTCGCCAGGCGGCCTCCCTGATGTCCGGCCGGCGCGTCGGCGCGGCCGTCGTCCTCGATCCCGACCACAGCGGCGTCGGGATCCTCACCGAACGCGACATCCTCAACTCGATCGGCGCGGGCCACGACCCCGACCGGGAGACGGTGGGCGCGCACACCACCAACAACGTCGTCTTCTGCACCCCGGAAGCCACCGTCCAGGAGGCCGCCGAGGCCATGGCGCTGGGCGGCTTCCGGCACCTGATCGTGCTGGAGGACGGCGGCCCGGTGGGCATCGTCTCCGTCCGCGACGTCATCCGCTGCTGGGTGCAGGCACGGCGCACCGTCCCCGCGTAGCGACGGCGGCGGGCCGGAACCCTCCGTAGAGG
>NZ_JBHWBP010000088.1:0-26302 GCF_042735575.1 Streptomyces sp. NPDC059564
AGCCCCCGCCGGACCGGGTGCGGCGGGGGCATTCGCGTACGACAGGGGTGATCAGCCGGTGAAGGGCTTGACGGCCAGGATCTTGACCAGGGCCTTCTTGCCGTTCGGCAGCTCGTACTCGCCGTTCTCGCCGATCTTCTTGCCCATCACGCCGCTGCCCAGCGGGGACTGCGGGGAGTAGGTCTCGAAGTCCGAGGACGCGTACTCGCGGGAGGCCAGCAGGAACTCCAGCGTGTCGTCCTCGTCGCCGTCGAAGGCGATCGTCACGAGGGTGCCGGGAGCCACGACGCCCTCGGCGGCGGGCGCGGTGCCGACCTTCGCGTTCTCCAGGAGCTGGGTGAGCTGCCGGACGCGGAGCTCCTGCTTGCCCTGCTCCTCCTTGGCCGCGTGGTAACCGCCGTTCTCCCGCAGGTCGCCCTCTTCCCGGGCGGCCGCGATCTTCGTCGCGATCTCCGTGCGGGCAGGACCAGAGAGGTAGTCCAGCTCGGCCTTCAGCTGGTCGTACGCCGCCTGGGTCAGCCAGGTGACGCTCTCGCTCGTCTGGGTCACGGGTGCTCCTCGTCGGTACAGGGGACTACAAAGCCGCCAGCGGCGGGCGAAACCACGAGCCTAACAATTCGGGAAGAAAAGGGGGAGGACACACTGTGTATGAAGTGTGTCATTGCGCCCGGCGCACATGCCGTCCATCCGCGGGCGCACCGGCCGTCAGCGCTCGAAATTGGTCAGGACACAGCCCTCGACCTGCGCCTTTTCCAGCCGGTAGCCGACCGGTGCGGTGCAGCCGGTCTCACAGTTCAGGTACAGGAACTGGAGGTCGTACAGCCCGTGGCGCACGTCCTTGCTGTCGCTCTCCACCGCGATGTCCGTCCCCACCAGCAGCTTGCCGGCGGTGGCCCGCAGCCGCCCGTCGTCCTTCAGATCGGCCAGCTGCGCCGCCTTCGCCCTGGCCTGGAGGGTCTTCATGTCGGAGACGGTGTCCAGCCAGTTCAGGTTGTGCGCGCCCGGCTTCTCGGGCCCCTCGGTGGAGGGGTCGTGCGGCTCGCAGGTCGGAGTGGACGAGGTCCACGGCGGTCCCGGTCTTCGACGGGACGGCCACGAAGTTCTTGCCGACGATCACCCGGCTGAAGATCCCGTAGTCGCCTGCGCCTCCGCGAGCGAGGCCGGCCCGGAGCCGTTGGCGGCGGGAGGGGCCTGGGCGGGCGCTCCGGCGGTCGCGATCGGACCCGCGGCGGGCGGACCGGCCTTGGCCCCGGGAACTCAGCCCTTCGCGGAGGCGGCCTGGCAGCCGACGAGCTCGACCATCGTGGCCCGGCCGGTGGTCTTCAGCGTGACCATCTCGTCCACCCGCTTGTCGCGCTGCGCGAAGGTGAAGTCCGCGCGGCCCACCTCGCCGTGCTCCTTGTCCTGGGAGCTGAGGGTGCACACGCCGGTGACCGAGGACTCCTTGCGGACCTCCAGGTGCACCTTGACCTCGGAGTCCGACACGATCTGGAACTTGATCACCTCGGCGCTGACGGTCTGCCCGCCGACGTAGTCCCAGCCGATCCACCCGACCACGACCAGCAGCCCGACCCCGAGCACCGACCCGACGACCTTGAGCTTCCGGTCCGCACGCTCATCCGCCGACCGGCCGTACCGGCCCTCGGGCAGCCCTTCGCGCACCGCACTCATGATCGTTCCTCTCGATGGGGAGGGTGAGGCACCCCTGGAATTTTCCGACCCCCGATTCGGTCACTATAAGAGTTGTCTGTCGCGCCGAATCACAAGGGATCCTGTCTTGACCGAGCAGCTTCGACTGATGGCCGTCCACGCCCACCCCGACGACGAGTCGAGCAAGGGCGCGGCCACCATGGCCAAGTACGTGTCCGAGGGAGTTCCCGTCCTGGTGGTGACCTGCACCGGCGGGGAGCGCGGCTCCGTGCTGAACCCCAAGCTCCAGGGCGACAAGTACATCGAGGAGAACATCCACGAGGTGCGGGCCAAGGAGATGGACGAGGCCCGCGAGATCCTGGGGATCGAGCAGGAATGGCTGGGCTACGTCGACTCCGGCCTGCCCGAGGGCGACCCGCTGCCGCCGCTGCCCGAGGGCTGCTTCGCGCTCGCGGACGTCGAGGAGGCCGCCGGCGAGCTGGTGAAGAAGATCCGCGCCTTCAAGCCGCAGGTCATCACCACGTACGACGAGAACGGCGGCTACCCGCACCCCGACCACATCATGACCCACAAGATCACGATGGTGGCCTTCGACGGCGCGGCCGACGCCGACAAGTTCCCCGAGGCCGAGTACGGCACCCCGTACCAGCCGCAGAAGCTCTACTACAACCAGGGCTTCAACAAGCCGCGCACCATCGCCCTGCACGAGGCGCTCCTCGCCCGCGGCCTGGAATCCCCCTACGGGGAGTGGCTGGAGCGGTGGAAGGAGTTCGAGCGCACCGAGCGGACCCTGACCACCCACGTGCCCTGCTCCGACTTCTTCGAGATCCGTGACAAGGCGCTCATCGCGCACGCCACGCAGATCGACCCCGACGGCGGCTGGTTCCGCGTCCCGATGGAGATCCAGAAGGAGGTCTGGCCCACCGAGGAGTACGAGCTCGTGAAGTCGCACGTCGACACTTCCCTCCCCGAGTCCGACCTCTTCGCGGGCATCCGGGAGAATGCGTAGCTATGAGCGCTACGCAGGCAGCAGTCACCCAGCTCCTTCCGCTGGCCGCCGACACCTTCGACAAGAACAAGGTGACCCCCGGAATCCTGGGCTTCATCGTGTTCGCCGCCCTCGCCGTCGCCGTGTGGGGCCTGATGAAGTCCATGAGCCGGCACATGGGCCGGGTCGACTTCAAGGAGGCCCCGGAGCCGGCGGCCGCCGCCGCGGCCCCGGCCGCCGCCGCGGCCCCGGCCGCCGACGGCGCCAAGGCCCCGTAGGACCGCCCGCGCGTACGCCGCCCCGCCGCCGCATACCGGCGGGGCGGCGGTTTCCGTGCGGGCCGACGCCCCCTCGTCACTCCGGGGCGGGCGCCGCCACCGGGACGCCCATGACCTCCCGGGCGTGCAGGTCCGGAACCATGCCCAGGCGCCACGCCTGCCAGCCCTCCGCCGGGTCCACGCCCCGCGCCAGGACCACCCCGTACGTCTCCAGGCAGTCCGCCAGCCGCCCGTCGCGCATCGGATGCGGGGCCGCCGTCAGCCGGGCCAGCTCCGCCCGCGCCTCCTCCGGCGCCGCCGGGACCGCGTACGGGAGCAGCGTGCAGCGCAGGAAACGGGCCCAGTCCTCACCGCGCCGGTCCCCGTACGAGATGAACAGCCGGGTCGCCTCCTCGCACAGCACCAGCGCCTGCGACACCCGCCCGTTGCCCGCGTCGACCACCGCGAGCTCCAGACAGGTCCAGGCCTCCCCGTGGGCCAGCCCGATCCGCCGGAAATCGGCCCGGGCGTCCATCAGCAGCTGCCGGGCGAACCCGGAATTGCGCAGGTTCCCCGTCTGCGCCGCCCGCTGGTCGCGGGTGACCCGGCCCGACTGGTACCGGGCGTGCGCCAGCCCGTACACGTCCCGCATCCGCGAGAACATCGTCCGGGCCCGCTCCAGCTCCCGCACCGCCCGGTCCCGCTCCCCGTCCTCCTCCAGCGCCTGCCCGAGGTAGTACAGCGTCCACGCCTCACCGCGGGCGTCCTCCGCGAGCCGGTGGCGGGCCAGCGCGTCCCGCAGCCGCTCCAGCGCCCCCGCCGGATCCCCGTCCACCACCCGGGCCCGGCCCAGCTGGGTCAGCGCCCACGCCTCGCCCCGGTCGTCGCGGGTGCGCCCGTACAGCTCCAGCGCCCGGCCCAGCTCCGCCTCCGCCCGCGGTACGTCGCCCAGCCGCAGGTGGACCTGGCCCAGCTGGAAGTGCGCCCACGCCTCCCCGTGCACGCTCTCGCTGTCCCGGTGCAGGGCGAGGGACTCCTCCAGCAGTGCCATCGCCTCCGCCAGGTGCGCCCGGTCCCGCTCCACCGCCGCCAGCGCGTGCAGCCCCCACGCCCGGTCGCCCGCCAGCTCCGCCGGCTCCTGGAGCACCAGCGCCTCCCGCAGGCGGGCCGCCGCCTCCGGCAGGTTGCCCTGGTGGTGCAGGGTGATGCCGAGCGAGACCAGCGCCATGCCCGCGCCCGCCTCCTGCCGGGCCTCCTTGTACTGGTCCACCAGCGAGGTCAGCGTGGTGCGCGCCTTGTCCAGCTCGCCGAGCTGGCGCGCCGCGATGCCCGTACGCCACTGCACCGACCGGTTCAGCCGCCCCTGGTCCACGGCCCGCGTCAGCTCGTCGATCTCGCCGAGCCGGTACAGGTCCCCGCGCAGCAGGCAGAAGTCGCACAGTGCGCCCAGCAGGTCCAGCACCGCCTGCTGGTCCACGCCCTCCGAGTGCCGCAGCGCCGCCGTGATGAAGCTCGACTCCTCGTCCAGCCAGCGCAGCGCCGCGTCCAGGGAGGCGAAGCCGTGCCCGTCGAAGTGGTTGGCGCGCGTGGACATCTTCCCGTCGACCATCCGGATCACCGAGTCCGCGAGCTGCGCGTAGTCGCGGATCAGCCGCTCGTGGGCGGCCGCCGCCTGCTCCCGGTCCTCGTCCGCCGCCAGCCGGGCCGCCGCGTAGGCCCGTACCGCGTCGTGCATCCGGTACCGCTCCCCGCGTACGAGGTCCAGCAGGCCCGCCCCGGCCAGTTCGCGCAGCAGCCGCCCGGCCTCGACCCGGTCCGCGCCGGCCAGCGCCGCCGCCGCGGCCGCGCCCAGCGAGGCCCGGCCCGCCAGCGGCAGCCGCCGCAGCAGCCGGCGCCGCTCCTCCGGCAGGCGTGCGTACGCGAGGTCCAGGGCGTGCTCCAGCGAGCCGTCCCCGGCGTCCGAGGACCGCGCCGACCCCAGCGGCGCCAGTACGCGCAGCGCCAGCGGCAGCCCCGCGCCCAGCTCCAGCAGGCCCTGCCGCGCCCCCTCGGCCGGTGCCGCCTCGCCCGCCGCCCGCGCCCCGGCGACCAGCACCTCGGCGGCCTCCGCGCCCGCGAGGCGCACCACCGGCAGCTGGTGGACCCACGCCGACAGGTCGGACGGCAGCTCCAGCGGTTCCCGCGCCGTCACCAGCACCAGGCTCTCGGAGCGCTCCGGGACGAGCGTGCGCACCTGCGCCGGGTCCACCGCGTCGTCCAGCACCACCGTCACCGGCAGCCCCTGGAGGTGCTGGTGGTACAGCTCGCCGAGCCGGCGCACCTGCTGCTCCGCCGAGGCGCCCTCGCGGAAGAGGAGCTGCTCGCGGGGGGCGCCGAGCCGGTTCAGCAGGTGCAGCAGCGCCTCGCGGGTCGGGAGCGGGGGTTCCCCGGGGGCGGAGGAGCCGCCGCGCAGGTCCACCAGGCAGGCGCCGCGGAACTGGTCGCGGAGCGCGTGGGCGGCGCTCAGGGCGAGGGCGGTGCGGCCCACCCCCGGTTCGCCGTGCAGCACCACGACGACGGGGCGGGTCTCGGTGCTGGCCCGGGCGGCCTGGACCCACTGGGCGATGCGGGTCAGCTCGGCGCGGCGGCCGGTGAAGAGCCCGCCGGCGTCGGGGAGCTGGCCGAAGGACTGCTCCAGCATGCTGCGTCTGCGGGCCTCCGCACTGCGGTCGGCTCCGCGCAGCGGCTGCGCGGCCCCGGCGCCGAGGCCGGCTCCCGGCCCGGCGCCCGCTCCGAGCCCGTTGGCGTTGCCGGTGCCGCCGCGCGCGGGTATCCGTACCGGGCGCTGCTGCTCCAGGAAGGGACGTATCCCGCGTACCTCCAGTGCCGTCAGCCACTGCAGCCTCAGCTGTTCGGGCCCGCCGGGGCGGCCCGCGGCCCCGGCCCGGCGGTTCGCGGCGGGCAGGTGCACGGCCGTCACCTTGGCCACCGTCGTCGCCGCCCCCGCGACGCCCACGACGATGCCCGCGCTGAGCGCCGTACCGGCGGCGACGCCGAAGGCCATGTCCGCTCCGGCCGCGGCGACGGCCGCGACGGCCGACACCAGCAGGGCCGTCGAGGTGCTCCCGTGCCGGAAGGCCTCCCCGAGCGACTGCTGCCCGGCCGCGGCCTCGTCCAGGGCCGCCACGTACGCCGCGTACTCCTGCGCCGCGGCGGCGGCGAGCCCGTCCAGGGCCTCCCGCCCGCGCGCCAGCAGGGCCGCCCGGTCGACGGGTGCGCCCGCGCCCGCGCCCGCCCGCCGGGCCTCCTCCTCGACGGCCCGGGCCAGCAGCCGCTCGGCCTCGACACGATGGCTGTCCCGCATCGGCATCCTCCTCGCAGAGCTCCGTGCAACGTGCGCCAAGTGTGCGGCGGGACCAGGGCGAGCGCGAGGGAATCTGAGCTAGTTCAGAGGGAGTTGACGCCTCATCGGCCATCCCCGCGCATATATGCGCACGCGCCGCGGTCCGCCGGGGCCACGAGTACGAAAACCCGCTCATCGCATCACGTCCCCGAACCGGCCGCCCGCTGGCCCCGTCACGCCGCGCGCGCCGGACGGTGCGGCAGGATGGGCCCATGCCGAACCGCCTCGCGAACGAGACCTCGCCGTATCTGCTCCAGCACGCCGACAATCCCGTCGAGTGGTGGCCCTGGTCGCCGGAGGCGTTCGCCGAGGCCCGCGAGCGCGGGGTGCCGGTGCTGCTCAGCGTCGGCTATTCGAGCTGCCACTGGTGCCACGTCATGGCGCACGAGTCGTTCGAGGACGAGCTGACGGCCGCCTACCTCAACGAACACTTCGTCAACGTCAAGGTGGACCGCGAGGAGCGGCCCGACGTCGACGCCGTCTACATGGAGGCCGTGCAGGCCGCGACCGGGCAGGGCGGCTGGCCCATGACCGTGTTCCTGACCGGCGAGGCCGAGCCCTTCTACTTCGGCACCTACTTCCCGCCCGAGCCCCGGCACGGCATGCCCTCCTTCATGCAGGTGCTCGAAGGCGTACGGACCGCCTGGGTCGGGCGGCCCGAGGAGGTCGCCGAGGTCGCGCGGCGGATCGTGGGGGACCTGGCCGGGCGGCAGCTGGACTACGGCAAGGCCGGGCTGCCCGGCCCCGAGGAGCTGGCCGGGGCGCTGCTCGGGCTGACCCGCGAGTACGACTCCGTACGCGGCGGCTTCGGCGGGGCGCCGAAGTTCCCGCCGTCCATGGTGCTGGAGTTCCTGCTGCGCCACCACGCCCGCACCGGTTCCGAGGGCGCCCTCCAGATGGCGGCCGACACCTGCGAGGCCATGGCCCGGGGCGGGATCTACGACCAGCTCGGCGGCGGCTTCGCCCGGTACTCCGTGGACCGGGAGTGGGTCGTGCCGCACTTCGAGAAGATGCTCTACGACAACGCCCTGCTGTGCCGGGTCTACGCCCATCTCTGGCGGGCCACCGGATCGGACCTCGCCCGGCGGGTCGCGCTGGAGACGGCCGACTTCATGGTCCGCGAACTGCGCACCGACCAGGGCGGGTTCGCCTCCGCCCTCGACGCCGACAGCGAGGACCCGGTGAGCGGCAAGCACGTCGAGGGCGCCTACTACGCGTGGACCCCGGCGCAGTTCACCGAGGTGCTCGGCGAGGACGACGGGGCCCTGGCGCAGGCGTACTTCGGGGTCACGGAGGAAGGCACCTTCGAGCACGGCACGTCCGTGCTGCAACTCCCGCAGGACGGCCCCGCCCTCGACGCCGAGCGCCTCGCCGGGATCAAGGAGCGGCTGCTCGCCGCCCGCGCCCTGCGGCCCGCGCCCGGCCGGGACGACAAGATCGTCGCCGCCTGGAACGGGCTGGCCATCGCGGCGCTCGCCGAATGCGGCGCGTACTTCGACCGGCCGGACCTGATCGAGCGGGCCACCGAGGCCGCCGACCTCCTCGTACGGGTCCACATGGACGGCTCCGCCCGCCTCGCCCGCACCAGCCGCGACGGCCGCGTCGGCCCCAACGCCGGGGTGCTGGAGGACTACGGCGACGTCGCCGAGGGCTTCCTCGCGCTGGCCTCCGTCACCGGCGAGGGGGTCTGGCTGGAGTTCGCGGGGTTCCTCGTCGACCTGGTCATGGCCCGGTTCACCGCCGAGGACGGCTCGCTCTACGACACCGCGCACGATGCGGAGAAGCTCATCCGCCGGCCGCAGGACCCCACCGACACGGCCGCCCCCTCCGGCTGGACGGCCGCCGCCGGCGCGCTCCTCTCGTACGCCGCGCAGACCGGCTCGGAGCCCCACCGCACGGCGGCCGAACGGGCGCTCGGGGTGGTGCGGGCCCTCGGGCCGCGCGCCCCGCGCTTCATCGGGCACGGCCTCGCGGTGGCCGAGGCGCTCGTGGACGGGCCCCGCGAGGTGGCCGTCGTGGGGCACCCGGAGGATCCGGCGCTGACGGCGCTGCACCGGACCGCGTTGCTGGGGACGGCTCCCGGGGCGGTGGTGGCGGTCGGGCTGCCGCGCGCCGCGGACGGGAGCGGGGGCGAGTTCCCCCTGCTGGCCGAGCGCACACTCGTACGCGACCGTCCGACGGCGTACGTGTGCCGGCACTTCGTCTGCGCACGCCCTACGACCGAACTGGTCGAGCTGGCGGAGCAGTTGGGGACGGTTCGTCCCTAAATCGACGGGAGTGCCGTCAATTCCGGTTGTCGTACGAGAACTCGGAAACGTGGTTTTTATCTGGGCGGCTCCTCCGCTTCATCTTCCCTGCCTAATCTCATGGCTTCGGGAGTCACCGAGACCGCGCACCGGGGGGTGCGCGCGAGGGGGAAGCGGAGGCGGCGGGCCGGGGGGCCTGTAGCGCGCCTCCGGGGGGTTTGCCGATCGCCGCCTGGGGTTGCGGCATGTCTGTGGGGGACAGTTTGTTCACTTCTGTGTTCATTTCTGCCATTTCGCTGGCGCTGTTCTGGATGGCCGCCTTCACCTTGTGGTGGCAGATGCACGCATGGCGCACGCCCGAGACGCTCGCCGCGACCCGGTTCGACCGCCCCGACGGCGGCGACCGGCTCGCCTTCTCGCTCCTCCTGCCCGCCCGCCACGAGCAGGCCGTCCTGGAGCACACGATCGACCGGCTCCTCGAATCGAGCCACACCGACTACGAGATCATCGTGATCGTCGGCCACGACGACCCCGAGACGGCGGCCGTCGCCGAACGCGCCGCGGCCGCGGCGCCCGGCCGGGTCCGCGTCGTCGTCGACCACCACGCGACGAAGAACAAGCCGAAGGCCCTCAACACGGCCCTCCCGCACTGCCGGGGCGACATCGTCGGGGTCTTCGACGCCGAGGACCAGGTCCACCCGGAGCTGCTCTCGCACGTCGACCACGCCTTCCGGGCCACTGGCGCGGACGTGGTCCAGGGCGGGGTCCAGCTCATCAACTTCCACTCCAGCTGGTACAGCCTGCGCAACTGCCTGGAGTACTTCTTCTGGTTCCGCTCCCGGCTGCACCTGCACGCCGAGAAGGGGTTCATCCCGCTCGGCGGCAACACCGTCTTCGTGCGCACCGGGGTGCTGCGCGAGGCGGGCGGCTGGGACCAGAACTGCCTCGCCGAGGACTGCGACCTGGGCGTGCGGCTCTCGTCGGCGGGCAAGAAGGTGGTCGTCGCGTACGACTCCGACATGGTCACCCGCGAGGAGACCCCGGGCTCGCTGATGAGCCTGCTCAAGCAGCGCACCCGCTGGAACCAGGGCTTCCTGCAGGTGTACCGGAAGAAGGACTGGCGGCAGCTGCCCGGCCGCGGCCAGCGCTGGCTGGCCCGCTACACGCTGATGACGCCCTTCATGCAGGCGGCCTCCGGGGTGATCATCCCGGTGAACTTCGCCGTCGCGGTCTTCCTCGACGTGCCGGTCGGCATCGCGATCATCACCTTCCTGCCGATGATCACGGCGATGGTGACCTTCGTCTTCGAGATCGTCGGGCTCCACGACTTCGGCCGCCAGTACGGCCTGCGGGTCCGCTTCGTGCACTACCTCAAGCTCGTCGTCGGCGGCCCCTTCTACCAGGTGATGCTGGCGGGCGCGGCGATCCGCGCGGTCTGGCGCGAGCAGCGCGGCCGCAACGAATGGGAACTGACCAGCCATACCGGCGCCCACCTGACCGGGGCGACGGCCTCCACCGCGATCCGAGAGGACAGCCACCGGTGACCGCCACCCTGCCCACGGCCACTGATCCCCAGCCCCAGTCCCAGTCCCCGTCCGGCGCCACCGCCACAGCCACAGCCACAGCCACCGCCACCGAACCCCGCGTCCCCGCCCAGCGCGGTCCCAGCAGCCCCGGCAGCACCGGCGGGCCCAGCGTCCGTCCGCCCGCTCCCCTCCGCCCGCTCGTCCGCTTCCGCTCCTCGCGCGCCGATCTGCTGCTCTGCGGCACGCTGCTGCTGGCGATCGTCCTCGTCCAGGGCTGGAACATCACCCACTTCCCGACCCTGAGCGACGACGAGGGCACGTACCTCGCGCAGGCGTGGGCCGTCCAGCAGGGCCAGGGCCTCGCCCACTACACGTACTGGTACGACCACCCGCCGCTCGGCTGGATCCAGGTCGCCGGACTGACGTACCTGCCCTCCCTCTTCGTGCCCGACTGGATGACGGTCGCGCCGATGCGGTTCTCGATGCTCGCCGTCTCCGCCGCCAGTTCCGTCCTGATCTACGTCCTCGCGCGCCGGCTCTGGCTGCCGCGCTGGGCGGCCGGACTCGCGATGGGCCTCTTCGGGCTGTCCCCGCTCTCGGTCGTCCTGCAGCGGGAGATCTTCCTCGACAACCTCGCCGTGATGTGGATGCTGCTGGCCTTCTGCCTCGCCGCGTCCCCCAGCCGCCACCTGTGGCACCACTTCGGTTCGGGCCTGGCGGCCGCCACCGCCGTCCTGACCAAGGAGACGATGCTGGTGGTGCTCCCGGCGCTGCTGGTGACGATGTGGCGCCACAGCCACCGCGACACCCGGAAGTTCGCCGTCACCGGAGCCGTCACCGCCTGCGCGCTGATAGGGCTCGCGTACCCGCTGTTCGCCCTGCTCAACGGCGAACTGCTGCCCGGCGCCGGACACGTCTCCCTCATCGACGGCATCACCTACCAGATGGGCCGCCCCGGCTCCGGCTTCATCCTCGACCCCGGCTCCGGGTCGCACGGGGTGTTCCGGTCCTGGCTGTACTACGACACCGTCCTGCCGCTCGGCGGCCTGGCCGGCGCCGTCCTGCTGCTGGCCACCACCAGGTGGTCGGTCACCGCCCGGGCGCTGGCCGGGCCCGCCCTGGCCGTCGTGATCCTCGCGCTGGTCGCGCTGCGCCCCTCCGGCTACCTCCCGGCCATGTACGTGATCCAGGCCCTGCCCTTCCTCGCGCTGGTCCTCGCCGCCGCCGCGGCCAGCGTCACCCACGCCGTCCTGCGCCGCCGCCGCGGCCCGGGGGAGCGCCGCGCCCTGGTGTGGGCGCGCTGGGCGCTGACCTTCGTACTCGCCGCGTCCGCCGCGCTCTACGTGCTGCCGCGCTGGTACGAGGGCAACCGCACCGCCCTCACCGTCGACGCCAACGCCCCGTACCGGCAGGCCGCGGCCTGGCTCGGCGCGGAGGTCGCCGACCCGGCGAACACCCGCGTCCTCGTCGACGACGCGCTTTGGCTCGACGCTGTTCACCGCGGTTTTGCACCCGGAACGGGCGCCATCTGGTTCTACAAGGCGGACCTCGACCCGGCCGTCACCGCGACCCTGCCGCGCGGCTGGCGGGACATCGACTACGTCGTCTCCTCGCCCACCGTGCGTCGCGACGCGGCGGACCTGCCCAACGTGAAGGCTGCACTGGAGCATTCGACCGCGGTCGCCGTCTTCGGTACGGGCGAGGACCGTATCGAGATCCGCCGCACCGACCGCGAGAGTGGGAGCTGAGCCACCATGAGCGAGGACCTGTGGCCCCCGCGTGCCCTGGACCTGCCGGAAGCCGCCGACCGTCCGGAAGCCGCCGACCTGCCGGCGCCCGTATCCGGCAGCGTCACCCTGATCATCCCGACCTTCAACGAGGCCGCCAACGTGGGGGAGTTGCTGAGCAGGCTCCGAGCCTCGATCCCCGCGCACCCGCCCTGTGAGGTGCTCTTCGTCGACGACTCCACCGACGACACCCCGGCCGTCATCGAGAAGGCGGCCGCCGACTGCCCCTTCCCGGTGGCCGTCCTGCACCGGGAGGTCGCCGAGGGCGGCCTCGGCGGGGCCGTCGTCGAAGGGATCGAACGGGCCGGCTCCGAGTGGATCGTCGTCATGGACGCCGACCTCCAGCACCCGCCCCACCTGGTCCCCGAACTCGTCGGCGAGGGCACGCGCACCGGCGCCGACCTGGTCGTCGCCTCCCGCTACATCGCCGGCGGCAGCCGCGCGGGACTCGCCGGGAGCTACCGCGTCGCCGTCTCGCGCGGCGCGACCTGGCTGGCCAAGGGCCTCTTCCCGCGCGCCCTGCGCGGGATCAGCGACCCGATGAGCGGCTTCTTCGCGATGCGCCGCTCGGTGGTCAGCGCCGATGCCCTCAAACCCCTCGGCTACAAGATCCTCCTGGAGCTGGCCGTCCGCTGCCGCCCCGCGAAGACCGCCGAGGTCCCCTTCGTCTTCCAGGACCGGTTCGCCGGCGAGTCCAAGTCCGGCGCCCGCGAGGGGATGCGCTTCCTCGCGCACCTGGCCGCCCTGCGCTCCGCGAGCCCGCTCGCCCGGATGATCGGCTTCGGCCTGATCGGGCTCTCCGGCTTCGTCCCGAACCTGCTGGCCCTGTGGCTGCTCACGCACGCCGGGGTCCAGTACCTGGCCGCCGAGGTCCTCGCCAACCAGGCCGGGGTGCTGTGGAACTTCCTCCTCATCGAGTCCCTGCTCTTCCGCGACCGCCGCCGCCACCGCCACTGGGCGGACCGGATCGGCCGCTTCGCGCTCCTCGCCAACGCCGATCTGCTCCTGCGGATCCCGCTCATCGCGCTGTTCGTCGCCCGGCTCGGCCTCGACGTCCTGCCCGCGACGGCCCTCGCGCTCGTCACCACCTCCGTCCTGCGCTTCGCCGCCACCGAAGCCCTCGTCTACCTGCCGCGCGGGCCGCGCGCGGCGAGCGCCACCAGGAGTTGAGCCGCACCGAAAGGACACCCCGCATGCAGACGAAGATCCGACGGAGGGCAGGGCGCCGGGCCGCCTTCCTCGCCGTCGGGGCGATGACCGCCGGCCTGCTGCTCACCGCACCGCAGCAGGCCACGGCCGGACCGCCCAACCTGCTCACCAACCCCGGTTTCGAGACCGCCGGCCCGGCCGGCGCCGACATGCCGTCCTGCTGGGAGAAGTCCGGCTGGGGCGACAACGACTTCACCTTCGCCACCGTCGCCGACGCGCACGCCGGCACCAAGGCCATGAAGGTCTCCCTCACCCGCCGCGTCGACGGCGACCGCAAGGCCCTGGTCACCGAGAACGCCACCTGCGCCCCCACCGTCACGCCGGGCAGGCAGTACGACCTGTCGGCCTGGTACAAGTCGAACACCCCCGACGTGTCCGTGACCGTCTTCCGCCACGACACCACCGCGGGCTGGCAGTACTGGACCGACCTGCAGAACCCGCCGGTCAGCGCCGCGTGGGCGCGCACGGAGGTCCGTACGCCCGCCGTCCCGCCGAACACCGACAAGATCACCTGGGGTCTGTCCGTCTACGGCGTGGGCACCCTCACCACCGACGACTACGCGGTGGAGGAGGTCGGCGCGGTCCCGCCCCAGCCCGCCTGCACGGGCACGCCCGAGCAGTGCGCGAAGGGCAAGTGGGAGGTGATGGCCGCCCAGAACCCGGTGCGTTCGATGCACGCCGTCGTCCTGAAGAACGGGAAGGTGCTGCTGATCGCGGGCTCCGGCAACGACATATCCCAGTTCAACGCCGGGACCTTCACCTCCGCCGTGTACGACCCGGTGGCGGGCTCGGTCAAGACGATCCCGACGCCCGTGGACATGTTCTGCTCCGGGCACGTGCAGCTGGCCGACGGCCGGGTGCTGGTGATGAGCGGCAACAAGGGGTACCCGTCCGCCGACGGCAAGATCGGCTACCAGGGGCTGAAGGACTCGTACGTCTTCGACCCGGCCACCGAGAAGTACACGAAGACCAACGACATGAACGGCGGCCACTGGTACCCGTCCGCCACCGTCCTCGGCAACGGTGACGTGATCTCCTTCGGCGGCCTGAAGGAGGACTCCACCGGCAACGTCACCGCCGAGAAGTTCTCCGCGGCGCAGGGCAAGTGGCTGCCGATGAACCAGGTCAACCAGACCTGGTCGTACTGGGGCCTGTACCCGTCGATGATCCTGATGCAGGACGGCCGGCTCTTCTACTCCGGCAGCCACACCTTCGGCAACGGCACGGCCGGATCGGGTTCCTCGGTCTACGACTACGACGCCAACACCGTCACCGACGTGCCCGGACTGCGCAAGAAGGACGAGCGCGACGAGTCGGCGAGCGTCCTGCTGCCCCCGGCCCAGGACCAGCGGGTGCTGACCATCGGCGGCGGAAACAACGAGACCAACCCGGCCGCGAACCGGCTCACCGACATCATCGACCTGAAGAAGCCGAGCCCCGGCTACACCGCGGGCCCCGACCTCCCGCAGGGCCTCGTCGACGTCGGGGCGGGCAAGCGCCCGCAGACCGGCGCCGAGGGCAAGATGTACGTCTCCGCCGTGCTGCTGCCCGACGGCAAGGTGCTGGAGACCGGCGGCGGCCTGCACGACCGGGCCGACCCGGTCTTCGAGGCCTCCTTCTTCGACCCGGCGAACAACACCTACCAGCCGGGCCTGGCCGCCGACCCGATCCCGCGCACGTACCACTCGGGCGCGTTCCTGCTGCCCGACGGCCGGGTCATGTCGGTCGGCGACAACCCCGGCAACGGCACGTACAACCACGCCGTGTCGGTCTACACCCCGCCGTACCTCTTCAAGGGCCCGCGCCCGCAGCTCACCTCCGTGATCGACACGGAGTGGGTGTACGGGGACACGCAGCGGATCACCGTCAACCGGCCGATCGCCAAGGCGGAACTGATCCGCCCGGCGGCCGTCACCCACTCCTCCGACCCCAACCAGCGGTTCGTGGACCTGCCCATGACGGTGGTCAACAACACCACCATCGACCTCAACGTCACCAGCAACCCCAACCTGGCGCCGCCCGGCTGGTACATGCTCTTCGGCGTCGACGCGAACGGCGTCCCCTCGGTCGCCACCTGGGTCCACCTCGGCGGAGCCCCCACCCTCGCGGCGGCGCAGCAGCAGCCGGCGGCGCACGAGCACGCCTTCGCGAACGAACTGGCCGCCCCGAAGTCCAACCCGGGGCAACGGGACGCGGCCCCGGTCGCCCCGACCGTGGCCGGCTGCGACCGGCACTACGGAACGGCGAGCGTCTGTGTCCCCACCCGCTTCCCGGCGGAGGTCCCGCAGACGACGAAGGCCCGCTGCGACTGGCTGGCCGCGCACCGCTTCCCGCAGCGGATGAAGGTCAACGGCAGCGACCCGCTGCGCCTCGACCCGGACGGTGACGGCTCCGCCTGCTGAACGGCGGCGGGCCCGGCCGCCCGACACGGTCCGGCCCCGGCACGCACGTGCCGGGGCCGGACCCTTCGCGGTGCCGGGCTCCGCGCCGGCGGCTCAGTGCGGGCGGATCAATGCTGGTAGGCGGCCAGTGAGATGCCGACGTAGTGCGCCACGAAGGCCGCCAGCGTCAGGGAGTGGAACACCTCGTGGAACCCGAAGAAGCGGGGGGACGGGTTGGGCCGCTTCATGCCGTAGATGACGCCGCCCACGCTGTAGAGCAGGCCGCCGGCGATCACCAGGACCAGGACGGCGATGCCGCCGGTGCGCAGGAAGTCGGGCAGGAAGAAGACCGCCGCCCAGCCCATCGCTATGTAGCACGGGGTGTAGAGCCAGCGCGGGGCGCCGACCCAGAAGACGCGGAAGGCGATGCCGGCGGTGGCCGCGATCCACACCGCCCACAGCAGGGTCCGCCCGGTGGAGTCCGGCAGGAGCAGCACGGTGAGCGGGGTGTAGGTGCCGGCGATGATCAGGAAGATGTTGGCGTGGTCGAGCCGGCGCAGGATGGCCTCGCCGCGCGGTCCCCACGTACCGCGGTGGTAGACGGCGCTGACTCCGAAGAGCAGGCACGCGGTGAGGACGTACACCCCGCAGGCGACGCGGGCCCGCGTGGAGTCGGTGAAGGCCATCAGCACGAGGCCCGCGATCACTACGGCGGGGAACATTCCGGTGTGCAGCCAGCCGCGCATCAGCGGCTTGGCTTCGGTCTCCGCCTCCGGCGCTGCCGGTGAGGCCGCTACGGCGGCGGCGTCAGAAGTCATGGTCAACATGCTACCTACGGGTCCGTAGGTTTCTGTTAGTGCTCTTTACGGAAGATTGACGGACGTGGCGATGCTCACGTGAGAGGCCCTCTGGACATATGCGCACATGCACCGGATGATCAGATGAGTGCGGTCGGCACCGGATGAGCGGAGCGCGAAGCATCCGGGTCGCAGCCCCCACGGGGCATACACCAAACAAACCCCTCAACAAGGAGCGATCGTGGCGCGCGACAACGCGGCTCCCACTTCCATCCCGACGACCCACCAGGAGCTGATCTCCTGGGTGGACGAGATCGCTGCCCTCACGCAGCCGGACCGAGTCGTCTGGTGCGACGGCTCCGAGGCCGAGTACGAGCGCCTGTGCGAGGAGCTCGTCGCCAAGGGCACGTTCAAGAAGCTCGACGAGACGAAGCGCCCGAACTCGTACTACGCCGCCTCCGACCCCTCCGACGTCGCGCGCGTCGAGGACCGGACCTTCATCTGCTCCGAGAAGGAGGAGGACGCGGGCCCGACCAACCACTGGAAGGCCCCTTCCGAGATGAAGGAGCTCTTCGCGGGGCAGGAAGGTATCTTCCGCGGCTCCATGAAGGGCCGGACGATGTACGTCGTCCCCTTCTGCATGGGCCCCCTCGGCTCCGAGCTCTCCGCGATCGGCGTCGAGATCACCGACTCCGCCTACGTCGCGGTCGCCATGCGCACCATGACCCGCATGGGCAAGGCCGTCCTCGACGAGCTCGGCACCGACGGCTTCTTCGTCAAGGCCGTCCACACCCTCGGCGCTCCGCTCGCCGAGGGCCAGGACGACGTGCCGTGGCCCTGCAACACCACCAAGTACATCTCGCACTTCCCCGAGACCCGCGAGATCTGGTCCTTCGGCTCCGGCTACGGCGGCAACGCCCTCCTCGGCAAGAAGTGCTACGCGCTGCGCATCGCCTCCGTCATGGCGCGCGACGAGGGCTGGCTCGCCGAGCACATGCTGATCCTCAAGCTCACCCCGCCGCAGGGCGAGGGAGGAGCCGAGGCCGCCAAGTACATCGCCGCCGCGTTCCCGAGCGCCTGCGGCAAGACGAACCTCGCCATGCTGGAGCCGACCATCCCCGGCTGGAGCGTCGAGACCGTCGGCGACGACATCGCCTGGATGCGCTTCGGCGAGGACGGCCGCCTCTACGCGATCAACCCCGAGGCCGGCTTCTTCGGCGTCGCCCCCGGCACCGGCGAGCACACCAACGCCAACGCCATGAAGACCATGTACGCCAACACCGTCTTCACCAACGTCGCGCTCACCCCCGACGGCTCCGACGTCTGGTGGGAGGGCATGACCGAAGAGGCGCCCGCGCACCTCATCGACTGGAAGGGCAACGCCTGGACCCCGGAGTCCGAGACCCCGGCGGCCCACCCCAACGCCCGCTTCGCCGTCCCGGCGTCCCAGTGCCCGACGATCGCCCCCGAGTGGGAGGACCCCAAGGGCGTCCCGATCTCCGCGATCCTCTTCGGCGGCCGCCGCGCCTCCGCCGTCCCGCTGGTCACCGAGTCCTTCGACTGGAACCACGGCGTCTTCATCGGCTCGAACATCGCCTCCGAGAAGACCGCCGCCGCCGAGGGCAAGGTCGGCGAACTGCGCCGCGACCCCTTCGCGATGCTGCCGTTCTGCGGCTACAACATGGGTGACTACATGGCCCACTGGGTCAAGGTCGCCGCCGACAAGGACCAGGCCAAGCTCCCGAAGATCTACTACGTGAACTGGTTCCGCAAGAACGACGCGGGCAAGTTCGTGTGGCCCGGCTTCGGCGAGAACAGCCGCGTCCTGAAGTGGATCGTCGGACGCCTCGAAGGCACCGCCGAAGGCGTGGAGACCCCCATCGGCGTCCTGCCGACCAAGGACTCCCTGGACCTCGACGGCCTCGACCTCCCGGCCGCGGACCTCGACTTCCTCCTCACCGTCGACAAGGAGGTCTGGCGCGAGGAGGCCGCCCTGGTCCCCGAGCACCTGAACACCTACGGCGACCACACCCCCAAGGAGCTGTGGGACCAGTACCACGCGCTCGTCGAGCGCCTGGGCTAGCCCCGGCCCCACCCCAAGACCCCCGCGGCCGGCTGTCCCCGGCCGAGGGCTGACGCGGGATTCCCCGACCTAGGATTCCCTGCGACCTTCCAAATAGGTCGTGTGCGTCTGCTGACGGCGGGCCTCCGTTTCACGGAGGTCCGCCGTCACGCGTTCCGCCTCCTCCAGCAGCAGCGTCAGCTGCCGCTCCAGGTGCCGCTCCGGCGACTCGCCCCCCGGCGTCAGCCGCGTCCACCACCGCGTCCGGTTGTACGTGTCCACGCACTCCGGCACGTCCAGCCGGATCGCCCGCGACAGCCGGTGCACCGCCTCCGGCTCCGTGGCCAGCACGTCCGCCACCCACCCCGGATCCAGCAGCGCCGCGTACAGGCCCAGCAGCTCGCTCAGCCGCGCCCCCGCGACCGCGGGCAGCTCCACCTCCGCCACGTACGCGCGCAGCCGCCCCAGGTCCTCCCGTACGACGCCCAGCTGCTGCGCCGGATCCGGGAAGTGCGGGGCGTCGACCCGCTCCGGCGGCGCGATCAGCGCGCCCGCCCCGTACAGGCCCACGACCACCACCGGCCAGTACGCGCCCGCCACCCCGGCCAGGGTCAGCCCCAGCCCGGCGAGCCCGCACACGCTGCCCGCCAGGTTCTTGCGCGACTCCAGGTAGGCCAGCACCCGCGCCGAGGGCCCCCCGGCCGGCGCCCTATTGGTAGCCACGGATCTCCTCGAAGGCCCCGTCCAGGGACCCGCCCCCAGCTACCGCTGGGGGGACCCCCGTGTCCGTCGCGTCGAAGAGCCGCCCGCCCGTCAGCTCGGTGATGTGGGTGAGTTCCTTGCGGTCCGAGTCCCCGAACAGCACCGCGAACACCGGAGTGTGCTTCTGCCCTTCGGGCAGCCCCGCGTAGAAGGAGTCGAAGTCCTGCACCTTGTCCCCGCTCTGCCCGTCCGTCATGAGCACGATCGAGGTGAACGCATCGGCGTTCCCCTGCCCCAGGTGCTGGTACGCGGCCTTCAGGCTGCCGTACACGGCCGTGCCCCCCTCAGGGCGGAGGGATTTCACGTCACCCCGGATCGCGTCCAGGGCAGGACCCGGGTTGCCCGGCTCCACGACGTGCGTCAGCACCTTCTTCACCTTGTCACCGAAGGGGAGCAGAGTCACCTCCTCGCGGTCCCTGAATCGCTCACCGGTTCCCGAACTGCCGGTCCCCGTCAGCTCGGTGAGCGCGGACTTCAGCCGCCCGATCCGGTCCTGCTCCTCCATCGAGCCCGACGTGTCCAGGACGTACACCGTGCGCGAGGGCCGGCGCAGGTCGTTCTCGTACGAGGCCAGCAGACCGTCCGCCACCGACCGCGAGCCCGGGAACGGCAGCTCGCGCCGCTTCTCCGCGTCCAGCCCCGCCGCCGGAGTCACCCCGGCCGCCACCGGCCGCCGCAGCGTCTTCTCGGTGATGGCCTTCTGCGCGGTGTCCCCCCGCAGGTACTCCGTCAGCAGCCGCCCCGACTCCCGCGCCCCGGCCGGAGCCGAGGTCAGCAGCGTCAGCGGATAGTGCGCGGTCACCACCCCGTCCTTCGGCCGGATCACCGTCAGCGGCGCCTTCGCCCTGTCGTTCATCGACAGCAGCACCGACTCGTAGTTGACCAGCGCGTCCACGTCGTCGCGCTTCGCGTACGCGCTCACCAGCCAGCCGGAGGAACCCGACGTCAGCTTCTGCCCCTTGAAGAACTCCCGCAGCTTCGGCTGCGCCTTCGCCACGTCGGCGTCGGTCAGCGCCGACTGCGCCCCCGACAGCCCCGAGGCCACCGACACCAGCGCGGAGAAACCGGAGTTCGAGCGCACCGGGTCCGTCATCCCGTACGACAGCTTCCCGGCGGCGACGGCCTCCTCGACCGCCGACCAGGTCACCTCCTGCGGCTTCCAGCCCAGCCGGGCCATCGCCTCGGGCTTCACGCCGAGCGCGACCGGCGAGGACATGACCGGCGTCTCGTTGGCGAGCTTCGTCGCCGCCTCCGGGCGCAGCCGCAGGTAGTCGTTGGACGACAGCCAGATCGCGTCGTACTTCCCGTCGGCCTTGCCCGAGGCCACCTGCTCCGCCGCGTCCAGCGTCCCCGACCAGGTGAAGTCCACCGACACGCCGGTGGCGGCCTTCGCCGCCTTCAGGACCGGCTCCATGTCGGTGAGCTCGCTGGAGGCCAGCACCCGCAGCCGGCCCTCCTTGTACTCCTGCTGCTTGGAGCCGCCCGAGCCGCCCGACCCGCCGGAAGCGGCCGAAGGCTCGTCGGAGGTGCAGGCCGACGCCCCCAGCAGGGTCGCGGCCAGGGCCGCGGCCGCCGCGATCCGCGTACGCATCCTCATCATCGCTCCCCGCCTTCCAGGGCGCTCGCGTTCCGCGTCCGCGCCAGATGTGCCGAGGCCGACCGCAGTTCACCGGTCAGGGATTCCACGGTCGCCGCCATGTTCTCGGTGGCCTGCACCTTGAAGGTGTCGATCGCGTCGAGGGTCTCGTAGATCTGCGCGAACGCCGTCCGCAGCGTCTCCGCCCCGACCGCCGGGTCCGCGGCGATCCGCTGGACCTCCCCGCTCTGCGTGGACAGCATCTCCGCGTTCCCCCGGATCAGCTCCTCCGTCGTCCCCTTCAGCGCGTTGACCTGCTCGGCCACCGTGCGCTGGCGCTCCAGCGCCGAGGCCAGCATCACCGCGATCCGCAGCGCGGACACGGTGGTCGTCGCGGCCCGGTCGACGCCCTTGATCAGCTCGTCGTTGGTGCGCCGCACCACGTCCATCGCCAGATAGCCCTGCGCGCACACCGCCAGCTGCGTCAGCAGGTCCTGGTGCTTCTGCCGCACCGGGAACAGCACGTCCGCGCGCAGCGCGTCCGCCTGTTGCGGATCGGTGCGCTCCGCCTCGGCGATCCGCTGCCCGACGGCCGCGTCCAGGGCCTCGGTGAGGACCGCGTACTCCTGGAGCTTGCCCATGGTCTCCCACAGCCGGCCCCGCTCGGTGTGCAGGGCCGCGTTGTCGCGGCGCAGCTCGTCCTGACCGCCGCGCAGCGCGCCCACGATCCGGTTGAGGGTGGCCTGCGAGGAGGCGTACCTGGCCACGTGGTCGCGCAGCCGGTTCCCGCCGAGCTTCGAGAAGATCTTGCCGAGGCCCTTCGCGGGCGTGTCCCGCGGATCCAGGTCCTCGACGGTGCGCCGCAGCTCGACGAGCGAGCCCGCGACCCGGGCCTGCGCGTCGCCGGCGCCGTCCGCGCCGAGGGAGCGTACGGCCCGCTCCAGCATCCGGTTCGACTGCTGGGCGGCGCTGCGGACGTCGGCCGAGCCCAGGGCGGCGATCTCGCCGATCCGGGTGGCGAACTCGGGCGAGCGGACGTCGATCCCGGCCAGCTGGCCGACGTACTCCCCGGCCCGGCGGGCCATCTCGTCGCGGACCCCGTCCTCCAGCGGGACGAGCCCGGAGGCCTGCTCCCGGCGGACGGGGGCGACGGGCTCCGGTGCGGTGAGGACGAGCGGGGCGTCCTCGGGCGGTGCCGGTGTCACGGCGTGTCCCCCTGTCCCTTGGCGCGGGCGGCCAGCGCCATCAGCACCTTGACGGTCGGCGCGCCGACCTGCCGGATGCCGGTCAGCCCCGGGTTGAGGTACCCGGCGTACGGGGCGGTCGCGGCGGTGAACTCGGCGACGCCCTCCTGCGGCCGGAAGCCGTGCCGTACGGCCAGCTCGCGCAGCTTCGGGTCGGTGGCGAGCAGGGTGCCGAGCTCCCGGGCCTTCTCGCTGATCGGCACGAAGGTGTGCGGGGAGTTGACGGTGGTGTCCGGGTAGAGCACCACCATGTTCCCGGCCTCCCCGGACGCCTGCTTCTGGAGCAGGAGCGAGGCCACCTGGGACTCGTAGGCCAGGATCAGCGGTTCGCCGCTGCCGCTGATGAAGGCCCGGAAGGGGTCGTCGGTGCTGGGCTCCAGCGCGCCCTGCACCGAGATCAGCTTGCGCAGCAGGGGGGCGGTGCGGGCGATCCCGGCGTCGTCGGAGACGACCGTGCTGTTGTTGGCGACGTTGGAGGTCGCGGCGATGAACAGGGCGCCCGAGTTGGAGGTGGCGGGATCGGTGGTCTTGATGAACACCGTGCCGGTCAGCTCGGGGTACCCGCCGGATCCGGGCAGCTGCTGCCAGGTCCGGTCCTCGCCGGCGGCCTTGAGGTAGGGGCCCATGAGGAGGGTGCCGGAGTTCTTCCCGGACATCTTCACGAGCCCGCCGTCGGCGAGCACCTTGGCGGCGTTGGCCCGGGCGATGACGACGAGCGGGGAGAAGAAGGGCTTGGTGGTCTGCGCGCCCTTGATTCCCGCGGAGGCCTCGATCTCCTGAGCGGGTTCACTGCTGCCGGGGAAGGCGAAGTCGTAATCCTTCAGGGCCAATTGATCCATGGCCCAGGATCCCGAGGTTTCGGTCTTCACGGTGTAGCCCTTGGCGGCAAGGGCCTTGCTGACGTCGGGGTCGCGGAAGAAATCGGACTTCTCCGAACCGATGACGCCTCGCACGCTCTTCGTTGGCGTGTGGTCTGGCCCTTGGCCCCCGAGGACGATGGCTGCGATCACGCCACCGATCAGGAGGACCGCCAGAGCGATACCCAGGATGCGTCTCACGGGTGCAGCGTGCTCGCGGAAACCCACATTCCGCGAGGATTTGAGTGAACGTCAGGTGTCCAGGCGGTCCCACTTCGAAATGCTGTGTGGGCCCGTGGGTGCTGGTGGGCCGGGCGGGGGCCCGGGAGGATCGTGCCATGGGCGTGAGCGCGTTGAAGTGGCAAGGCTGGCTGGTCGGCCTGATGGGGCTGGCGGGCCTGCTGGTGTTCGCCCCGCTGGGGCTCTACGTATGGGCCAGCGGCGGCAACGGCACCGCGGCGCCCCCGCCGCCGGACGTCCGCGTGACGGCCTGCCGCATCGACCCGGCGAGCCACCGGGTGGCGGCGACGGTGGAGGCGCGCGGCGAGGGCTCGTACGTGATCACGGTCGAGTTCCGCGACCAGCAGCCCCCGGGCCCCGGCGCCCGCACGTCCCAGTCCCTGCTCCGCATCCCGGGCCTCAATCCGGCCACCCCGTCCTACGCGGAAGCCATCGGCCCCACCTGGCCCCCGGCGACCACGCCGTGGTGCGGGGTGGCGGACATCGGCCCGGGGTGAGGGGGGTTCAGCGGGCGACGCGGAGGTTCCAGATGGTCAGCTGACCCTCGATCAGGCCGTACGTGCCGTCGTCGTAGTGGGTCGCGGTGACCTTGAGGAGGCCGATCGGCGAGCTCTCGTTGACCAGGCAGACACTGTCACCGTCCGCGACGACGACCGAGTTGCGCGACTGGGTGGCCAGCAGGTCCTTGCAGCCCTGGGCAGTGGGCTCCGCGGCGTCCGTCCAGAGGGCGGCGGTTCCCTTGACCTCCATCGAGCTCGACCCGTTGCGCCCGGCCGCGGGCCGGTAGCCGAAGGTGCTCCCGTCCCCCTTGCGCGGCGGCGTCTGCGTGAGGTCGAGGCCCTCCAGCCCGAGCACCACCTTGCCGGACCACCGTACGGAGCCGGCCCCGGCGGCCCCGGTCCCGGCGGCCCCGGTCGCGGGGCCCGCGGCGCTGCCCGCCGGGTTCTGCGGGGGCTGAACGTTGACCGTCGCCGATGTGGCGGGCGGAGCCGCCGCGGGCGACGGCGAACCGTTGGAGAAGGCGGCGATGGCACTGGCCACACCGGCGATAGCACTCACGACGGCCGCCGCGGCCGCCCAGACCTTGACCCGCGAAGTGCCCGCATGGGCCGGTGGCGTATGGGCGGGCGGCATAGGGGCCGGCGGGTACGGCGGCATGGCCGGCTGTTGCGACGGATCCTGCACGGCACGTCCCCCTGGGCTCCTCTATCGGCCCACCGGAGGAGCGGCGGACCGCTGACGCCCGTGACGATAGCAATTCCCCGGCGTCGCCAGGAACATGGTTGTCGGAGCATCCGAGGTCATGGCACCCGGTCCGGAGCCTCCGCGGCCCCGGACCGGGGCCGTCAGTGGGCGCCGGCCAGGTCGACGGAGTCGAGGGCGGCGGCGTGTGCGTCCATGCGCTCGGCGGCGAGGATCGCGACGGTGGTGTCGGCGCGGGACGCGGCGACGAGCAGGGCGCGGGCGGCGAGGTCGTGGGCGCGCCGGTGCAGGCCCGCCGGGTCCTCGGCGGAGTGCCGCGCGGCGCGGGCCGGGCGGGCGCCGCGCAGCCGCGTCACCTGGGCGGCGATGCGCTCGGCGGGACCCTCGAGCCCGAGCTCGTCGGTGAGGGTGAGCAGCGCGGAGAGGTGCCCGGCGAGCTGGATGTCCAGGGCCTCGGCGCGGCTGCGGCGCGGGTAGTCGTGCTCCGCGTGGTGGACGCCCCCGCGGTGGACGACCGGCTTGGAGCGGATCGGCTCGTACATGAGGAGGCCTCCTGCGTGGTCAGGAGACCATCCTACATTGGAACCGATCTAAGATTGAGTTGAATCCTGGTGGAGTATGGCCGGAGCCGCTTCCGCGGTACTCCGGCCACCGCCGCTTCCGCCCCCTACAGCTGCCCGTACCCCTCCAGGAAGTTCCCGATCCGGGTCACGGCGTCCGCGAGGTCCTTCGCGTTGGGGAGGGTCACGATCCGGAAGTGGTCGGGCTCGGGCCAGTTGAAGCCCGTACCGTGCACCACCATGATCTTTTCCGCCCGCAGCAGGTCGAGGACCATCTGCCGGTCGTCCTTGATCTTGTAGACGGCCGGGTCGAGCCGCGGGAAGGCGTACAGCGCGCCCTTCGGCTTCACACACGTGACGCCCGGGATCTGGGTGAGCAGGTCGTAGGCGACGTTCCGCTGCTCCAGGATCCGCCCGCCCGGCAGGACCAGGTCCTCGATCGACTGCCGGCCGCCGAGCGCGGTGGCGACCGCGTGCTGCGAGGGCATGTTCGCGCACAGGCGCATGTTCGCGAGGATCGTCAGGCCCTCGATGTACGAGGCGGCGTGCTTCTTGGGGCCGCAGACCGCCATCCAGCCGGCCCGGAAGCCCGCGACGCGGTAGTTCTTCGACAGCCCGTTGAACGTGAGCGTCAGCAGGTCCGGTGCGATGGCGGCGGTGTTCGTGTGCGTGGCGCCGTCGTAGAGGATCCGGTCGTAGATCTCGTCCGAGCAGACCACCAGGTTGTGGCGGCGGGCGATGTCCGTCAGCCCGCGCAGCATCTCGTCGTCGTAGACGGCGCCGGTGGGGTTGTTCGGGTTGATGATCACGATCGCGCGGGTGCGGTCGGTGATCTTGCGCTCGACGTCGGCGAGGTCCGGCATCCAGTCGGCCTGCTCGTCGCAGCGGTAGTGCACGGCCGTACCGCCGGCGAGGGAGACGGAGGCGGTCCACAGCGGGTAGTCCGGCGCGGGGACGAGGACCTCGTCGCCGTCGTCGAGCAGCGCCTGCATCGACATCTGGATCAGCTCGGAGACGCCGTTGCCGAGGTAGATGTCCTCGACGTCCAGCTCGATGCCCTTGGTCTGGTAGTGCTGCATGACCGCGCGGCGCGCCGAGAGCAGGCCCTTCGCGTCCCCGTAACCGTGGGCGTTGCCCAGATTGCGCAGCATGTCCTCAAGGATCTCCGGCGGGCACTCGAAGCCGAAGGCCGCGGGGTTGCCGGTGTTGAGCTTGAGGATGCGATGACCTGCTGCTTCGAGCCGCATCGCCTCTTCGAGGACGGGGCCGCGGATCTCGTAGCAGACATTGGCGAGTTTCGTTGACTGGATCACCTGCATGACGGGAGCTTACGGGCCCCGGCGGCGGCCCGCTCCGCCATTTCGGCCGGAGATGACGGAGCGAAATGCCCCGTTTCGCGTGATGCGTTGGTGGCGACCCCGTCCACCCTTTGAAACGGCGGCCCGGCGTCCGTTCCGGCCTGCGGAATGGGTGGGGGTGGGGTGGGGGCGGGGAAATGTTGCGCTGGTCACCTTGGGGGGTGGGGGGTGGGGTGGGCGGGACACCCCCGGGCCGGGGCGGTGGAGGGCTGGGGCC
>NZ_JBHWBP010000089.1:0-26034 GCF_042735575.1 Streptomyces sp. NPDC059564
GACAGGCCGGGGGGTTATGGGTCGTGGAGGGCCGGTTCGCCGAGGGCGGCCTGGGCTCCCTGGCGGCTGTGGGCTACGCGGACCTGCCAGGTGCGCACGGTGTCCAGGTGCGCTCCCGTTTCGCGGGCGATCGCTGCGTTGCCCCGCCCCCGGGCAGCCTGCAGCGCGATCTGCGCCCGCAGGCGGTCACGGTGCGGGGTGCTATGGCCGTAGGCCGCTTTCTTGAGCCGGTGCCGTTCGGCGGCGGTCAGGACGATCGGGCGCGCGGGGTGGCTACGGGCAAGGCAGGCAGGCCGTTCAGCAGAAGCGGATCAGGGCACCCGGAGCCTCCCGCATCCAGCCCCGCTGTTGGCCGCCCAGGTCCATCAGTTGATGAACAAGCTGTCCGGCCCGCCGATCCGGCGGATCGCCTCCAGGGGATACGGGGTCTGCCTGCTCTCAAAACGGAACTTGCGGTAGTAGTCCGTCATCACTGCGGCGATCGGGGCGTGGCGGGTGAGGACCGCCGCGACCTGCGACGGAATTCCTGTCGGGGGTTCCCCTCGGGCGCAGGCGTGGACGAACGCGCTGCGCTCGTCCCGCTCGTACCCGTACAGGGCGGTGGCGAGCCACTGCACCAGGTGGGTGACGGTGTAGCAGCGGTCATAGGTCTGGTGTTCGGCGAAGAAGTCGGCCTCCTCCTTCGACAGGTCGAACCGGGAGGAGATCGCGAGGCCGTAGTCCGTGAAGAACAGACGCTTGCCGTCGGTGAGGATGTTCTGGAAGTGGCCATCGAAATGCAGGAGCCCGCGGGCGTTCATGAAAGAGGTTCCGGCCTCAAGTTCCTTCGCCACCATGGTGCATGCCTGCTCGGCCGTCTCATCGTCGGCTTTGACCTGAACGTCCAGCCAGTCGTGCAGGTTCTGCGGGATGTACTCCAGGAACAGTGCGACGCTCGCCGAGGAGTCCCGCAGCGCCTCGATCCGGTGGCGCACCTGCGGTCCGCCTCCCCAGTAGGCGACAGCTTTCTCCACGTCGGCCAGTTGCTCGGGCAGCACCTGCCCGGGGTGCGGCAGCACCCGCCAGTGGTACATCAGCGGAAAGCCCTCATGGTCCTGTGCGAGCACCCAGTTCGTCGTCATGGTGTGCACGGCCAACTCCCGCCAGGCCCCCCATCCCGGGCTTCCGGGAACCCCGAGGCCGGGATGGCAGAAGGTCGGTAGCCCGAAGAGATTCGCCGTGGATTGGACGTTCTCCGGCTGCCTTTCCAGATCGGTCAGCGGCAGCCGCTTAACGAAGACCGGGGTTCCGCCGACCTCCAGCAACGCTGAGGTCCCGCCGATGCCAGAACCCATCGGCGCGGCCGTATCCACAAGGTCGCGCAGTTCGCGATCACTGCACAGCGCCAGCGATGTGGAGACGGCGCTGTAGGTCGCCAAACGCGCACCACGCGACGTGTCGAAGCCCTCGACGGCTACCTCCACCAGGGCACCAACCTCTCTGAAATTCCCGGGCCCGTCCAAAGGGCGCGCACACGCGACGCATAGCCCTGCCCTTCCCCACCTGGCACGGGCGAAGGGCATCCAGGACCCGTTTGTGAACACGGATCCGAACACCCTTTGGACGCACTGTACGTGGCGATCGACACCAAGGTCGGGCGAACACGATGCCCCGGCAGACCGCCACTGCTCAGCGGCTCGGATCTGGTCTGCCTCGCCGTGCTCGAGCTCCATCCGTACCGTCTTGGACGCCCGGACCGCGAACACAGCCTCCAGGCCCAGGGGTCACCCCCCGAAGGACTTCCGGAGCCGACCACTAAGTTCGCGTAGTTCCCCAGGCGCCCGGCTGGTTGGCCGCTTGTGACTCGTCTCGTCAGAGGTCCGCGCGGTGCTCGGCAGCCGATGGGTCATCGACCGAGCCGTAGCGCAAGAGGACGTGGGCCGGGCGGAACGGCAGGTCGTGCAGGATGGGTGCCATCACAGCGAAGAGTGCATCGGCGTCCGGTCCGTAGGCGTAGAGGACGACCTCGCCGCCTCCGTATTCGTTTCCGTCGAACTCACCGACCTCGGCTTGCTCGATTGCCTCGGTCAGCAGGGCCTGGGCCTGGCGGACGACCTCCCGTTGGCTGGGTTCGCCGAAGCCGCTATCGGCCAATCGGTAGCGGGCGATGACGGCATGCTCAACGTCGGGTTCTGCTTCGTCTGTGTCGGCCATGCGAGAAACGATCTCATTCCGGACCGACACCATCGTCGGCCAGCCGTCCGGGACGCGGTCCTAGGTGATGGGCGTTCGCTGACCAGTTCGTAGAGGTCATCGGCCTGGGACGCTCCGAGCTGGCGCATGGCGAAGTCGTCGAGGATGAGCACGTCGGGCCGTACCGGTTCTCGGATCCGCTTGTCCCGGGTGCGGTCCGCGTGGCCGCCGGCGGGGTCCGCGAGGTTCCGGTTGGTCTTGGCGAAGCGGACGCGGGCGCCCTGGCGGACGGCGAGGTGACCGAGGGCCTGGGCGACGTGTGCCTTCCCGACCCGACCGGGCCGAAGAGGACGACCGGCTCGCCGGAATGGAGCCGGCGCAGGGCCCCGAGGTCGCGGATCTGGGCGGCTGGGAGCTTCGAGGAGGCAGTGAAGTCGAACCCTTCCAGGGTGACTCGCTGCTCGAACTTCGCCCGGCCAGGCGTCGTTGGAAGGCGACGGTCTCGCGGCGGTGATCTCGTCCTGGCAGAGGACCTGGAGGAAGTCGAGGTGCCCGAGTTCGCCGCCGTGGGCCTGGGCCAGGCGGGCAGCTTCGCCGTGGACCTGGTCGTCGTGGAGCTCATCCGCCGTCTCGGACGGGGCAACGGAGGCGAACGGCCGTTTGGACCCGTCGAGTGAAGGCAGCGGCCCCCGCGCCCCGGCTCGATTCGGGCTCCGGTTCGGTCTCGGTGCCGGCGATCAGGATGCCCTTGATGGTCCGGTAGGACGGGGCGCCGACCGTGATGGCCCTCGCGCAGGCGGACTCCAGCCTCGCGTCGCCGTACTCCGTCGCCAGCCTGAGGATTCCCTGGGCGGTGCGGAGCCGGTAGCGCGCGTTTACCTCCAGCAGCTCGTCGACGACCGTCCGTCAGGCGTCCCCGATCCCAGTGGCGGAACCACCCGGCCAGAACCACACCCCATTGCCAAGATCACCAACAGCGTCCGGGACGTGTGCCAGAACCCGACAACAGGAGGCACCGCCCATCGGCGGAATGTCGTGCTGGCGGTCTGGACGTTGCCGACCGCCAGGGAACATCGGTGCAGCGGTGCTCCGGACAGCGGGTGGGAGTGGCTCAGGTACAGGCAATCCCGGCGAGATCGATCATGGTCGGCCGGCGCACCGGCCACGGCCGCCTCGGCGATGAGTGCGTCTTGTCAGCTGCCGCCTTGTGACCCGCACACCATCGGGCGAGGCATCTGGGCGACATGGCCGTTTCGGGGCATTTCTACCTATATTGTTCGTGGTCGCGTGCTAGGGATAGCAACCTAAGATCACCGAAATAGGAGGTATGCAAGGATGCGTACAACTCTTCTCCGTGTGACGACCGCGCTGGGTGCTGCGGCGGTGCTGGCTGTCTGCGGCGCCGGCGCGGCCAGCGCCGACGACACGGGGCCGGGCCATTCCGTGGGCAGCTCAGGCTTCGGTAACTCGGGCGTCGGTAACTCGGGCGTTCTCAACGACGGCGTCGGCAACGCGGGCGTTCTCAACGACGGCGTCGGCAACGCGGGCGTCGCCAACTGGGGTCTGGGCAACGCGGGCCTCGGCAACACGGGCATCGGCAGCCACGGCATCGCAAACTCCGGCCTCGGCAGCTCCGGCATCGGCAACTGAGACGGGCTCACGGCCCCGCACCACCGAGTCGCACGACGCGCCCGGCTGACGTCGGCCAATCGACCCGGGCCGCCCGTTCCGTGAGCGGCAGGTCCGGGTGTCTGCCCTCCGTCGCCCGGTGGCCAGGATGACAAGAGCGGAGTGACGAGAGATTGTCGCCCTCCGTTCTGTGGGAGCCCGGGGGTGAGATTCCCCCGGGCGGCCCCACACCCGAGCATCCAGCCGGGTGAGTTCGGGCCACAGGCCGTTTCCGCCATCGGACGAGGCGCGCTGGATCCTGCCATGTGATCAAGAACCTGATGGGGCGCGGCTTGCCCGCACTCACCCTCGCCGCCCTGCCCCTGTTCTGCATCGCCCCCGCCTGCCAGGCTGCGGACCAACATCCGGCCTCAGCCGGACGCCCGGACTGGTTCGTTCTGTTGTGGCGGAGGCCGGACGGCTGAAGAGTGATGGCATGACGATCGGACCCAGTTCTCGTGCTCGCTCGTTCAGTTCCGCCGCGGCTCGGTACGCCGACCACCGGCCTTCCTATCCACCCGAGCTGCTCGACGCCCTGGAGGAGCTGGCCGGATTTGCACTGGCCAGTGCTCGTGTGGCCGATGTCGGCGCAGGCACCGGCATTGCGACCACGCTGCTGCATGCGCGCGGGGCGCGGGTGGTCGCGGTGGAGCCGGGGGAGGGGATGGCTGCCGAGTTCCGTCGCCGCAACCCTCGCGTCCCTCTCGTCCGCGGGGATGGCAACAGACTCCCGTTCGTGACCGGTTCGGTCGATCTGCTCACGTATGCCCAGTCGTGGCACTGTACCGACCCCGCTCGTTCCGTGCCCGAGGCCTTGCGGGTCCTGCGTCCTGGCGGGGCGCTGGCCGTCTGGTCGAACGACCCGGACGTCCAGGTCGGGTGGATCGCAGACCAGCAGGAGCGGATCGAGAAGAGCTTCGGCCCCGGCTGGTACATCAACGAACGTGCCCGTTCGCAGGATGGCCTGGCCTTCGCCACCCGCCTGCTGCGCTGGTCGCGGCGGATCCCGATCGACGCTCACCTGGCCAAACTCTCCACTCACTCGCTCTTCCTGGTGGGTCACCCCGGCACGGAGGCCTTTCTCGCCGCCGAGCGGGAGCGGCTTCGGGTGTTGTTTCCGGCGGGAGAGCTGGAGGAGCACTACGTCGTCGACCTGAGTCTCGCCGTCCGTCCTGGGCATCGGCGCCCCTGAGGCATCGGACATCGGACCCAACGGGCCTGGTCGCTTGCCGGCCAGGTCGTCGTCGAATCCGACCGCCGCGCACAGGCAGGATGCGCACGCCGGGCGGCGTGGCGGGGGCGAGCGCGGCGGGCACGGTGGTCAGTCCGCAGTCCGCAGTCCGCAGTCCGCAGCAACAAAGCAGTTTCGCCAGCCAGTACCGGGCCGTATGGGCGATCTCGGGCCGCTCGTCCAGGCCCGCCGATACCTCCATGAGCCGGTCCGTGCCGGACGGTGAACCGGCGATCCACCTCTGTCCGCGCAGGTCGGCCACATCGACCTTGACACCTTCCCCGGCACCTCCTTTCACTCCGCCCGCTGGAACCACGACGTCGACCTGACCGGACGTCGCGTCGCGGTGGTGGGCACCGGAGCGTCCACCGTCCAGTTCCTCGCCGGGATCCAGCCGAAGGCGGCACACGTCGACGTCTTCCCAAGCACACCCCAGTGGGTGCTCCAGAAGCCCGACTTCCCGCTCGCTCCCCGCCGGTCTCCACCGCTTCCTCGGACACCACCCGGCAGCGCGCCGCGCCCTGTGCGGCCTGCACCACCGGACCAGGAAGCCATCGGCTTACCCCTGCGCCACCCCCACCCGCGCAGCCGCCGTGGAGGGTTCCCAGGCCATCGGCGCCGGCGGCACCCGCACACGGGCACCGCCGTTCCCACCGTCCTGGAAGCACAGCTCCGTTACATCGCCACCGCCCTCACCCACCTCCGCACCAGCGGATACATCGCACTGGACGTCAAGCCCGAAGCGTCCGCACGACTTCACCCCGGACGTCTGCACCTGGACGCTGCCGGGGGCCTCCCGGCCCAAGCCCGCGGCGACCGGAGCGGTCTGGCCGCGTCCCCGCAGGGTGTGTCCTCGTAGGTTCCCGTCCCGCACCCCGGGAGATGTGGGGGGGGCGATCGGGATGACACGGTCGGCCCGACAGTCCGCAAGTGGATCAGGCGTGGCTGCCCGCGTCGGCGAGGATCTGCGCCGCGAGGTCGTGCCGGCCTTCCCGCTCCATGGTGACCGCCAGCCTGCGCAGGAACTCCGACAGGAGTCGGGGGGCCTGGGAAGGCTCGATGGTCTTGCGGCGCAGGGCGATGGCGAGCGCCTGCCGGAAACCGTCGGTGTCGACGTCCATCTTTCGCCTGTAGTAGTCCGAGCCGATCCTGTTCCGGTCGGAGGATCCTGCCACGCTCTGCGGGATCCGGTACTGGGCGGGGATCGCGGGCTCGTACTTGAACCCCGTGCCCCCGGCTGCCATGCGAAGCCAGGTGTGCGTGTCTTCCGAACCGCGGACTTCGGGGAAGGGATGCGCCGTTGCGAGGGTGGTGCGCACCGACACCGTCGACGTCAGCGAGGTGTACCCGGTCTCGACGCCGATACGGATCCAGCCGTTCGGCCCTTCGACCGGCCGGTCGTGGGAGTCGAGGATCTCCTGCACCGACGGTGTCAGCCGTTGCCGGTCGACCGGCTTGCCGTTCTCGTCGATGACGACGAAGGGGGAGTAGAGGAAGTCCACTTCCGGATGCTCGGTGAAGATCCGCCGCGTCCGTTCGAGCCGTTCCGGGTGCGCGATGTCGTCTGCGTCCTGGAAGAGGACGAGTGGAGCTCCCTGCCCGGCGGCCCAGCGGACTCCGGCGTTGCGGCAGAAGCCCTGTCCTCGGTTGACGTCCTGCTGGAGTACGGTCACACGCTCGCGGTCCGTATCGGGTATCGCCCGGACCCGCTCGCGGTTCCTCCGGTCGGGCGATCCGTCATCGACGATGACCAGGCGCCATTCGGGGTCGGTCTGCCCGCGAAGGCTCGCGACGGCCTGGAGTAGATGCTCGTAGGCGTCGGGGCCGTCGCCGTAGTACGGCATGACGAAGGTGGCCGTGCCGGGCGTGGGGCGATCGCGGTCCATTGACTGTGGTCCTTCCGGAGGAGCTTGAGATGCCGTGGCAGGTGTGGTGCTGGCCGGTGGCGCCGATCAGAAGCCGGGCCACTGGGTGAACCGACCGCCGATGTAGCGGGCGTCGGGGTCGGCCGGGTCCAGGGCGCCGTGCCTGGCCAGCACGGTGTCGGCGTAGTCTTCCGCGTCGTCCTCGGGTTCGTAACCGAGGCGGCGGGCGGGGGTCAGGTCCCACCAGGCTCGGGTGTTGGCGGAGATGCCGTACACGACCTCATACCCGAGGGCGGGGGTGCGCAGCAGTGCGTCGAAGAGCCGCGCCGCGTCCGCGGGGCTGAGCCAGGTGGCCAGGGAGAGGACGTTGGTCGGCTCCGGGTAGCAGGATCCGATCCGCACCGATGCGACCCGCATGCCGTGGCGGTCCGCGTAGAGGGATCCCAGGGCTTCGCCGAAGACCTTGCTGACTCCGTAGAAGGTGTCCGGACGCGGGCGGACGCCGGTGGTGGCGTCACCTTCCGTGCGTTCGTGGAACCCGACCGCATGGCTGCTGCTCGCGAAGAGCAGGCGGGGCACACCGGCGCGGCGTGCCGATTCGAACACCTGGTAGGTGCCGTCGATGTTGGTGTGCAGCAGGTCGGTGAACTCGGCCTCACCGGAGATGCCCGCAAGGTGCACCACCGCGCTCACACCGGCCATGGCCCCTGCCAGCGCCTCGGGATCCGTAATGTCGCCGCGTACCCATTGGGCTTCCTCCCCGGGAGGCGCGGGTTCCAGGTCGAAGGACCGCACCGTCCAGCCCAGCGCGGTCAGTCCGGGGCGGAGCATCCGGCCGATCCGGCCTGCCGCACCGGTGAGCAAGATCTCCGGCACTGGGTAATCCCATTGATGATCAGTCACCCGTTGATCCTGGGGCACCGGGGTGTGCGGTGCCCAGCAGGGTTTCCGTCGAGTTGAGCCCGGGGCGGCAGGTCCAGAGGTGGGGGCGGTGCCGAGGGCGGGTAGACCTTCTGCAACGCCTTTGGCCGGGGCGAACGTTCCTGCCGAGGAGCCGAACGGCCCTCGCGGTCGGCGTCGTCCGTGGTCTTGCGTGCGCCGCCCCGGACGAGGTCCTCGTCAACGGAATCGGCCAGAGCGTCGCGGGCCGGAAGCTCAGGAGTCGCCGCGTCAAGGCACACGAGGTGCGGCGCCGGGATGTCGGCGCGGGTCTGGACAGGACCGGGGCGGCGTGACCGCCTAGGGTGGGATGCATGAGGCTGCTGGTGACCTCCGACACCCACGTGCCAGCCAGGGCCAAGCATCTGCCGCAGGCCCTCCTGGCATGCGTGGACGAGGCGGACGTGGTGATCCATGCCGGTGACTGGACCGACGAGGCCACGCTCGACCTGCTGGAGTCCAGATCGCGCCGCCTGATCGCCGTGTACGGCAACAACGACGGGCCTGCTCTGCGCCACAGACTGCCGGAGGTCGCCCGGGCCGAACTGGGCGGACTGCGCTTCGCGGTCGTCCACGAAACCGGCCCGGCCGTGCGGCGCGAAGCGCGCTGCGCCGAACGCTTTCCCGGCGTGGACGTCCTGGTCTTCGGCCACAGCCACATCCCGTGGGACTCGACCGGCCCCGGCGGGATGCGCCTTCTCAATCCGGGTTCACCGACCGACCGCCGACGGCAGCCCCACCACACCTTCCTGACCTTCACCGTCGCGGACGGCGAACTGCGCGAGACCACCCTGCACCGACTGCCCGGTAAGGAGTAACAAGCCACTGCCATCAGCATCGGTGTGTCGCCTGCTCGCCTGCTCGCCTGCTCGCCTGCTCGCCTGCTCGCCTGCTCGCTTGCGGCAGCCGGGCCCTGCGCCGCTACCTGCAGGGGGATCCGCACCGGAGCCGCTGAAGTGGTCAAGGCCGGACGGCGCCTCCACCGGAGGTCGGCGAGCCCCTACGGCCGGCTCTGGATCACTGCTGCCGTGCGGGGCCTCGGGGCCAGCGCCGCGCGCAGCGCCGGGACGAGGACGTGGCGGCTCTCGGAGGGGGTGAGGGCCGCGGGGGTGGGGAGGGGGTTGAGGTAGCGGGTGTAGATGAGGCCGCCGAGGATCGTCACGACGGCCGTGGCGCGGGCGGTCGCGTCCCGGCCGCCGAGAAATTCAACGAGCCGGGCCAGCAGCTCACGTTCGAGGTACTCGCGGATCACCTCGGCGGCCTCGTCGCCCTGGGAGGTGAGCCGTAGGAAGCCGGCGTCCTCCCACAGGCCCGTCACCGCGTCGATGAGGCGGCCTGGGAGGGTGGCCGGGTCTCCGCCGAGGACTTCGTCCACCGTCAGGGCGTTGGCGCACTGCAGCTGCATGACGTCTGCGAACAGGCCCTTCTTCGAGCCGAAGTGGTACGCGATCAGCGCCGGGTCGACCCCGGCGTCCCTCGCTATCGCGCGCAGGGTGGTGCCCCGGTAGCCGTGCTCCAGGAAGAGCGCGCGGGCTGCCGAGACGATCGACTCGCGGGTCGGTGGGTTGCCGCGGGGGCGGCCTCGGGTGCGGGCGGGGGCGGGGGCGCTGTTATTCATCAGCGTTGAGCCTGCGTTCGGTGATCGGCACAGTCAAGGGCGTTCCGGGAACCACACGAAGGGATGACCCGACACGATGCGTATCGCAGTCTTCGGCGCCAACGGACCCACCGGCCGCCGCCTTACCGACCAAGCCCTCGCCGCCGGCCACGAGGTCGTCGCCGTGACCCGCAGGCCCGGCTCCCTCCCCGCGCGGCCCGGCCTCACCGTGGCCGTCGCCGACGCCACCGACCCGGTGGCCGTCGACACCGCGATCGACGGGACGGACGCCGTCCTCTCCGCACTGGGCGCGCGCTTCAGCAAGGAGATCATCACCACGTACTCGGCGAGCGCCACCGCCATCACCGGGGCCATGGCCCGCCACGGCATCACACGGCTGCTCACCGTCAGCTCCAGCATCGCCGACCCGAACTGGCTTCCCACCGGCGCGCATTTCTTCAACCATGTGCTCGACCCGCTGGTGAACCGACGCCTCGGCCGCACCCTCCACGAGGACATGCGCCGCATGGAGGCCGTGATCCGTCAGACGGACCTCGACTGGACCCTCGTCCGGCCCTCGGGCCTTTTCGACCACCCCGTCGTCACCGGCTACCGCACCGCGGAGACCAGCGCCGACGGCGTCTTCACCGCCCGAGCCGACCTCGCCGCGAGCATGCTGCGCGAGCTGGAGGAGCGGCGGTACGTCCGTACGGCCATGGGCGTCGTCACGACGGCAGTGAAGCCGAACATCGCCAAGCTGATCTGGAACGAGGGCGTGAAGAAGCCGTGAGCGGGGCGAACCTCGAACTCCCCACCGCCATGCGGGCGTTCCTGGCTCGTCCGCGGACGGCCACGCTCACCACCCTCCGCCCCGACGGCACCCCGCACGTCACCCCCGTCCGCTTCACCCTCGACGCGTCGACGGGCATGGTCCGGGTGACCACCCGGGCGCGAGCCCGCAAGGCGCGGAACGTGACGGAGGGCGGCCCGGCGGCCCGTGTCGCGCTCTGCCAGGCGGACGGCTTCCGCTGGGTCACCCTCGAAGGCCGGGCCGCCGTCACCGACGACCCCGCACGCCTGGCCGAGGCGGTCCGTCACTACACCGCACGCTACCGCGCCGCCCCGCCCGCCCCGCTGGACCTCGTCGTCATCGAGATCACGATCGACCACGTCCTGAGCCTCAACCTCTGAATCCTCCGTACTGAAAGCGAAGTGACACCGCGATGCCGACCGTCCCCGTTCTCGAGTCCACTGTCCACTACCGCGAGTCCGGCGACCCGGACGGGCTGCCGTTCGTCTTCCTCCACGGCAACCCCACCTCCTCCCACCTGTGGCGCAACGTCCTGCCGGGTGTCGCCGCGCCCGGGCGCCGCCTGCTGGCTCCCGACCTCATCGGGATGGGCGACTCCGGCAAGCCCGACCTCGCCTACTCCTTCGACGACCACGCCCGCTACCTCGACGCCTGGTTCGACGCCCTCGGCCTTGACGCGGCCGTCCTCATCGGCCACGACTGGGGTGGCGCGCTCGCCTTCGACCGCGCCGCCCGCCTCCCGGGTGCCGTCCGCGGCCTCGCCTTCACCGAGACCATCATCAAGCCGCTGGTCGGAGACGAGTTCCCGCCTGCCGGGAGGGAGTTGTTCACCCTCCTGCGCACCCCCGGGGTGGGTGAGGAGATGATCCTGGAGAAGTCGCTGTTCATCGAGGGGCTCCCGGACACGCTCGCCACCTCACTCGACCCTGCCGACCTTGAGGTCTACCGCCGCCCCTTCCCGACCCCGCACAGCCGCCGTCCGGTACTGGCGTGGACGCGCATGATGCCGCTGGACGCCGAGCCCGCCGACGTAGTGGCCCGGATCGAGCGCTACGACGCCTGGCTGGCCGCCAGCCCCGAAGTTCCCAAGTTGCTCGCCGCGTTCGAGCCGGGCCCGGGCGCGATGACCGACCGAGGGGCCGTGGCCTGGTGTGAGGCGCACATCGCGGGCCTGGAGGTTTCCCGCCACGGCCTGGCAGGCCACCACTCCCCGGAGGACCGCCCCGAGGAGCTGGCGGCGGCGATCAACGCCTGGGCCGACCGCCACGCGCTGTCGCGCCAGTAGGCGTCCTCGACCACGGCGGTGCCGTCCATGAGCGCCTGGGGACAAGGGTGAGGCGTACGGGTCGGGTTGGCGCGGCGGCGCCAGAAGCCTCGTGGAGGAGCCGGCTGAACGTTCGGGTGGGCGGGCGCGGTCCCGTGACCGGTTCATGGTTACTCCCGAGGTCTGTGCCTTGTTCGCGTTCAAGCGGGGTTTACCCAGCGCTACCGCCATTGGTGGCGGTTGCGCGAAGACATCGCCGCGCTGGGCGGTGTCCTTCGTGTCAGGCCGGGGGGCGAAGTCGCTTCTCTTTCATGATCATCAGGCGCAGAATGTTCAGCATGACGACGACACGGGTGATCACACAGCAGGCCATCGGCGGCTCGGACGTGCTGGAACTCGCCGAGATACCCCTTCCCTCGCCGGGCCCGGGCGAGGTCCTGGTGCGCGTACGGGCCACCGGTATGAACCCTGCGGACTGGAAGGTCCGTATCGGCAAGGTGGACTTCTTCGGCCCGCCGCCGTTCGTGCTCGGCCACGAGTTCAGCGGCACGGTGGAGGCTATCGGCGAGGGCGCCACCCGCTTCGCCGTCGGCGAGGAGGTCTACGGCTGGACCATCCCGCCGCACGGCAGCCACGCCGACCACGTGGTGGTGACCGAAGACCGGATCGCGCCCAAGCCGCGCACCCTCGACCACGTCGGCTCCGCCGCGCTGCCGATCTCCGGCTTCACCGCCTACCAGGCCCTGGTCACCCTTTCCGACGTACGGCCCGGCCAGCGGGTGCTGATCCACGGCGCGGCCGGCGGCGTCGGCCACCTCGCCGTGCAGATCGCCAAGGCCCGGGGCGCGTACGTGATCGGCACGGCGCGTGCCGCCAAGCACGACTACCTGCGCGGGCTCGGGGCCGACGAGCTGATCGACTACACGGTGGAGGACTTCTCGGCCCTGCGCGGCATCGACGCGGTGCTGGACACCATCAGCAACGACTACGGCCCGCGTTCCCTGCCCACCCTCAAGCCGGGCGGCATCCTCGTCGACGTCGTCGGCGTCGGCGTGGACCGCACCGAGGTGACGGCCCGAGCCGCCGAACTCGGCGTACGGTTCGTGGAGTTCTTCCTGGAACCCACCCCCGCCGTGCTGACCGCCTTCGCCGAACTCGTCGACACCCACGGCGTACGTCCCACGATCTCCGAGACCCTCCCGCTCGCCGAGGCCGCGAAGGCCCACGAGCTCAGCGAAACCGGCAGGGTCCAGGGCAAGATCGTCCTCGTGCCGTAGTCCCGGCATCCTGAATCCACCAGGTCGAGAAGGCGGGTGCCCCGACTCCGGCTGAACTCGCCGGGTCAGGTGCCCGGTCCTCGCCTGTCCATGGCGTCGGCCCCCGACCAGCCGCATCTGGGCGGGGCCGACGCCATCCGCGTTTGGGCTGCCCGCAGCCACGCCGTCATCGTCTCCCACGCCCACATCCGACCTGCGGGTCAAGGGAATCGGGACCGACGAGGTCACCGTATCGATCGAGCGGACACCGTCCTGCGCGGTACGAAGTCCCAGCGCCCCCACCTCGCCGAATGGTCCGGCCGATCCCGACCCCTGTCGGAACTCCAGCGCGCAATGCCTCCGCTGCTCGTCCCGCCGTGCGGCGGCTGCCGTGGGCATGATGACCTGCGGCGGAGAGGCCTGTTGGCGGGCTGCGGACGGGGCTGGACGGGGATGAACGCAACCAGAACCGCAACCAATATCGCCGAACTCGCTCTACTGGACGAGGAACCTGGTGACCTGCCGCGCCACGCTCTCCGGGTCGGCGTCCGGCGGTAGCGGGAGCGCGCCACTGACCTGCAGTGCCGTGAACCCGTGAACCAGTGACCAGGCCGCCAGCGTGGCGGTCTGTTGGTCCCCGTCGTCAGTGCGGGCGGCCAGGAGGGCTGCGCCGGCGCGCAGTGACTCGGCCGCGCGGGCCCGGGCGGCGGTCAGGTCGGCGGAGTCCGTGCGGCACAGGGCGGGCTGGAACATCACCTCGAAGTGCCCACGATGGGTCAGCCCGAACCGAACGTAGGCGACGCCGACCTCGGCGAAGTCGCCGGTCCGTTCCCAGGTGGCGTCGAGCGCGTCGGCGAAGAGGCCGAACCCTTCGACGGCCACTGCGGTGAGCAGGCCGGCCTTGTCGCCGAAGTGGTGGGCGGGTGCGGCATGGGAGACCCCGGCCCGTCGGGCAAGGTCGCGCAGGCTCACCGCGGCGGCACCGGATTCCTCGATGGCCTCGACAGCCGCGGTCAGGAGCGCGTGGCGAAGGTCGCCGTGATGGTAGCTCTGGCGGTCTGCCACGGGGCGGGACGCGGAGGCGGGGGTTGTCATGGGATCGACCCTAACCCAGATCTAGGCATTGACAAGTTGAGCGCGGTCGGCGAATCTTTCCAGTGTCAAGATGTGGGAATCGGAAGGATGAACAGGCAATGGCTCCCTTGATCGTGCTCGTCGTCGGCTGGATCCTGGCCCGCCTCGCCGGACTGCTCGGCCTCTCCGTCCTGGATGGCTGGCAGCCCGCGTTGTGCGTCGCGTTGGCATTGATGTTCACGCTCACCGGCGTTGCCCACTTCACGGGTCGCCGAGCCGAGATGATCGCCATGGTCCCGCCTGCGCTGCCCAGGGCGGACCTGCTGGTGACGGCCACCGGCCTGCTCGAACTGGCCGGAGCGGGCGGCCTGCTGCTTCCTGCGACCCGCCCCTTGGCCGCGATCGCGCTCACGGTCATGCTGCTGGCGATGTTCCCCGCCAACGTCCACGCCGCCCGGTCCGGGCTCATGCTCGACGGGAAGCCGGTCATGCCACTGGTCCCGCGGACGTTCCTCCAGGTGGCGTTCGTGGCAGTCTGCGTCCTCGCCGCGCTCTAAGTTTGCGATTCAACGGGGCGCAATGCCCCGGCCGTGGTCCGCCACGGCCGTTGGACCGTGACCCCGTCCGGCCGTGTGAATCGCACGTCCATATGACGCGGATGCCCCCGCTCGCCTTTGCCCGATCCCGGAACACGGGCAGACCGCCTCTGCTCCCAGTGGAGGGGCCACCCCTCTGCGCAGATACGTCGATCCACACGATGTGGTGAACACCGTCCAGCCGTAGACGGTGTGGTCGTGTGAGCTGGCAGTTTGCGGTGGTGGGGCGTTCTTGCCGAAGGTGTGATGCCGATTGCCAATGAAGGGCGGCCGTCGATGTGACAGTGCGGTTGGCGCCGAGTCCGTAGGCCTTCGGTGAGGAGTCGGCCCGGCCGTGGCGCCGCCTTGGTGCACTGCCGGATTCTAGGAGTCGGCCAGGGCGGCGTCGATCATGCGGCGGGCCGTGTCGGTCAGTTCGGCCGGGTCCGGGGACGGGCGGGAGCGGGCGAGGGCGCCGGCGAGGCGGTCGTAGAGCAGGCCGTCGGTCCAGGCGGCGAGCAGTTCGGCGGACTCCTGCGGCCGTTCCGCGCCAAGGGCCGAGAGGATGGCGGCCGCACGGGCCCGGGCGCCGAGGCCGGCCTGATGGAGCTCGGCCTCCAGTTCCGTGTTCCGTGCGGCTTCCAAGCTCAGCTCGAAGCGTGCGAGTTGGCGCGTCCGGCCGGCGGTCAGCCACCGGTGCAGCAGAGCGCCGAGTGCCCCGGCCGCCGCATCCCGGTCGGACGCCGGCGCGGGGGCATCGCCGTCGAGGTCCGCCAGGTCGAGTTCGGCCAGCCTGCGGTAGCAGGCGCCGATCAGCGCCGTCCGCGTGCGGAAGTAGTACGAGGTGCTCCCCGCTGGCAGCGCCGCCGCGCTGTCGACCGCGCGGTGGGTGAGCCCCCGCAGGCCGACGGCGGCCACGAGGTCGATCGCCGTGTCTGCGATCAGCGTTCGGCGGTCAGGGGCGGTCGAGGGCCGCTGAGGGGTGGACATGAGCACACTCTACAACTGTAGAGTGGACCGCAGGTCCTCTACGGATGTAGAGGGTCTGCGGGTGATAGGAGGGTGTGCCATGTCGGAGCTTGAGCGTCATGCTGTGGTGGCGGGTGCGGGGATCGGCGGGCTCACGGCTGCCTTGGCCCTCCACCGCCGGGGCTGGCGGGTCACCGTCTGTGAGCGGGCGGCCGGACCGGCCACCGTCGGCGCGGGCATCGTCCTCGCCCCCAACGCCCTGCACGCCTTGGACACCATCGGCTTCGACCTCGCCGCCGCAGTCGGCAGTTCCGTCCCCACGGGGATGGGAGGCCTGCGCCGCCCGGACGGCGGCTGGCTCAACCGCGCCGACGCCACCGCAATGGCAGCCCGCTACGGCCGGCCCCCACTCGCTCTGCACCGCTCGGCCCTCGCCGAGGCATTGGCCGCCGCGCTGCCCGAGGGCGCTCTCACGTATGGGGCCGCCGTCACCGCCGTGGAGGAGGCCGGCGGCCGCACGGTGGTCCGTACCGCCGCCGGGGACCTCAGCGCCGATGCAGTCATCGCCGCCGACGGCATCCACAGCACGCTGCGCCGCCAGCACTTTCCGGACCACCCCGGCCTGCACTACAGCGGGGAGACCGCCTGGCGCACCGTGCTGCCCGGCGGGGCGGTGACCGAATCCTGCGAGACCTGGGGGCGCGGTGAGCGCTTCGGGATGGTCCCGCTCGCCGACGGCCGGGTCTACCTCTACGCCACCGCCGTCGTCCCCGAGGGGTACCGGCCCGCGGACATCCGCGCCGAGCTCCTGCGCCGCTACGGCACCTGGCATGACCCGATCCCCGTCCTCCTGGAACGGATCGACCCGGCAACGGTGCTTCAGCACGACCTGTACGACCTGGCCGCCCCGCTCCCGCGTCTCCATGACGGCCGCATCGCCTGGATCGGGGACGCCGCGCACGCCATGACCCCGAACCTCGGGCAGGGCGGCTGTCAGGCGGTCGAGGACGCCGTGGTCCTGGCCCACCTGCTGGAACGCGTCGACCGGGCCGGGGCCCCGGCCGCCCTCGCCGCCTACACCCGGGCGCGCCTCAGCCGCACCGACGCCCTCCGGGTCCGAGCCCGCCGCGCGGGCCGGGTCGCCGGCCTTGCCCACCCGCTGGCCGTGGCCGCCCGCGACCTCGCCGTCCGCGCGACCCCCGCCCGGACCACGCGGCGCGCCCTGGACGACCTGTTCGGCGGGTTCACTCTCCCGGCCCGAGCGGATGGACGTGGCCCCGGTCCAGCTGACTGAGCTGCTCCGAGAGGACCACATTCCGAGGCAACCCTGCGGCATCCCGGCGGGCCCGGTGGTGATCGGTGGGATGCCCGGAGGGAGTCCGGCGCGTGGCCGACGGCCACGATCGCAGGCTGCCGGGCCACGGTTCAGGTCCGCGTCGTGAGTCGCGCGACTGCCGCGTCGTATCGTGCCCGGAGTCCCGCATCCGCCGATACCCGCAGCAGCACGCCGAGCGCCCGTACCGCGCCGTCCTCGTAGCCGGACGACTCCGCCTCCCGGGCCGCCAGGTCGAGTTGCCCGATGCCCTCGGTCTCGTCCCCGAGCCCCAGCAGCGCTTCTCCCCTCACCATGAGCAGCAGGATCCGGGGCACGTCGGCCGTGCCCGATCGATCGTCGAAGGCCAGGGCCTCGGTCGCCGTGTCGAGGGCCTGGCGCCATTTTCCGGCGTCGGCCCAATGCCGGGCGAGGTGCTGCACGGCCAGTCGCTCGATGGTCCGGTCGCCGGCCTTGCGCGCCAGCTCCACCGCCCGCTCGCATCCCTGTGCGGCCTGGTCCAGGTCGCCGAGCGCCGCTTGCGCCACGGCAAGGACGATCAGGGCGTTCGCTTCGGCCATCGCGTCACCTGCCCGGGAGGCGAGTGCGGAGGCGGCCTCCAGGTGAGTCAGCGCCTCCGGGATGCGCCCTTCCTCGGTCAGCACCCAGCCGAGCACGTTCATCACCCGTGACTCGCCGTGCTGGTCGGCATCGGCCCGTGCCGCCTCGAGTGCGGTCTCCAGGAGGGGGACCCAGCCGTCCCGCACGCGCCACACGATCAGCGGCCACAGCGTCAGGACGATCCGCCAGGTCCTGCCGTGCAGTCCTGCGGCGTGGCCCGCGGCCACCGCCAGCGTGAGGTCGTCCCGCTCGGTCGCGTACCAGGCCACGGCGGCGGACCGGTCGGCGAACTCCCGCACGGCGGCGGGTGGCAGATAGTCCGCCGGCAGCGGGAAGCACTCCTCGTTGCCGGGCTCGGCCGCCGCCACGGCCGCGAGGCCCGTGGCGATGTAGTGGTCGAGCATGCGCTCGAGTGCATGGGGTCCGGCGTCCAGGCCGCGTGCGTAGAGCCGCACGAGATCGTGCATCGTCCATCGGCCGGGCGCCGTCTCCGTGACGAGGTGCGCGGCGGCCAGCCGCTCCAGGGACGTCTCGGCGGCTTCCGGGTCCGTGTCCGCCAGGGCCGCCGCCGCATACCGGTCGACGTGCGTACCGGGGTGGCAGCCGAGTTGGGCGAACTGACGGGAGACGTGCCGCGGGAGCTGTTGCAGCGTCAGGCGCAGGGCCGCCCGCACGCCGGTGTCCTCCACGTCCAGCAGACTCAGCCGGCGCGTCTCGTCGGACAGCTCGGCGGCCATCGCGGCCAGCGACCAGCCGGGCCGTCCCGCCAGCCGGGCAGCTGCCACCCGCAGCGCGAGGGGCAGCCCGCCGCACAGCTCGGCCAGCCGTCGCGCGGCCACCGGCTCCGCGCGTACCCGTTCCGTGCCGAGTACCCCCGCGAGGAGCATCGCGGCGTCCTGCGGCCCGAGCACGTCCACGGCAACGGGCCGGGCGATGTCGGTGACGATCAGCCCCTGCAGCCGGTGTCTGCTGGTGACGACGGTAACGCAGCGGCGACCGCCTGCGAGGAGCGGCCTGACCTGCTCGGAGTCACGCGCGTTGTCGAGTACCACGAGGAGCCGGCGGTCGGCGGCGAGCGACCGGAACAGCGCGGCCGCGCCGTTCGCCGACTCCGGTATCCGGCCGTGCGGCACGCCGAGCGCCAGCAGGAACTCGCGCAGCACCTCCATGAGGGCGGGCTCGCCCGTGTCGCCGAAACCGCGCAGGTCGGCGTAGAGCCGTCCGTCGGCAAATCCGGCACGGCCGTGGTGGGCCCAGTGCAGAGCGAGGGCCGTCTTCCCGACCCCGGCGGGCCCGGTGACCAGACAGACGGGCGCCTCGCCCTCGGCGGCCCGGGACAGCGCGGCGAGCTCCGGCGCGCGCCCGTGAAAGCCACGGGGCGCGCGCGGCAGCAGATCGGGCACACCGGGCTGCGCAACGGCGTCCGGTACGGCGGCAGGTGGCGGAACGTCCGTCGTGGCGGCCGGGCGGGGCCGGCCCAGGCTCGCGGTGTGCTCCAGCTCCCGGGCACCGGCGGCGTCCAGGCCCAGGGCCGCGGCCAACGCCTGCACGGTGCGGCGCTGCGGCCCCCGGGTGTGTCCGCGCTCCATATAGGAAAGCGCCCGCACACTCACCCCCGCGGCATACGCCAGCTCCTCCTGGCTCAGCCCGGCGCCCGTCCGCAGACGGTGCAGAAGCGCGCCGAAGCCGCCGGTGGCCGGTGTACCGGTGCCCATGTCTGGATGTCCCCTGGTCAGTGCGGCCCAGCCGGAACGCCGTACCTCTCCCGCAAAAGTATGCACGACCTACTTTTGCAGGTGAAACGTACTGTTCCACCCCTATCCCACGGGGTTGGCCAGAGGCGACACCGGCATGGAGCGGACCAACCCGTGCGGCCCGATCCGTCAGCCCCGGTTGGTTGCCAACCGGGCCGGAACAGGACCCCCTGTAGCGCGCGCCAGCCCGGGGCCCTGATCGTCTCCTTCTCGGTTGGCGGCGCAGGGCTTCGACGCAGTCACGTGGCATCTGCGCAAGGCCCCTGCCACCGTCCGCAGCTGGCCGGACATCTCGCACCCGGCATACAGCGTCGGCACGCAGTACCCGAACGGCAAGGCGCCTTGGACCATCTCACCAGGGCCGGCGACAGCCGGTATCGCTCGGGATCAGAATGCGATGTCGGCCAGGACGGACAGCAGAGCGTCCAGGGCAAGGGGATAGCCGTGTTGAGTGGCGGCGGCGAAGCCGACAAGCAGGCCTGGCGTGTCGGCCGTCGGCCGGTGGTAAAGCTCGGTGAGGCCTCGGATCGCGATGCCCCGGATCGCGCATTCGGCCAGGAGCCGGTCCTCGGAAGGGCCCTTGGCGGGGAAGGCGACGAGGGTGTGCAGGCCGGCCGGGACTCCGTGCGGAGTAAGGAGAGGAAAGGCGGCCAGCCGTTCGAGTAGCAGTTCGCGGCGGCGACGGTAGCGCAAGCGGGCCGCGCGGATATGGCGGTCGTAGGCGCGCGTGGCGATCAGGTCGGCGAGAACGAGCTGGCCCAGACTCTCGGTATAGAGGTCGGTCTCCCGCTTGGCCTCCACGACAGGGCCCACCAAGTCGGGCGGCAGGGCCATCCAGGCCAGACGCAGGGCCGGGCCGAGAGCCTTGGACGCGGTGCCGCAGTAGACGACATGGCCGGGAGCGAACCCCTGCAGGGCGCCGACGGGCTGACGGTCGTAGCGGAACTCGCCGTCGTAGTCGTCCTCCACGACCAGTCCACCCGTGGAACGCGCCCATTCGCACAGCAGATGACGGCGCCGAGGGTGCAGAGGGACCCCGGTCGGGTACTGGTGGGACGGCGTGACGATCACCGCTCCGGTTCCCTGCGTCAGCGTCTCGACGCGAGCGCCGTGGCCGTCCACGGCCAGCGCCGGGGTGATCAGTCCGGCTCGCTGGACGATCTCGCGGTAGACGTTGTGGCCTGGATCCTCCATGGCGACGGCCGTGACGCCCCCTGCCCCCAGCAAGCCGCTCAGTAGTTGTACCGACTGGTAGAACCCGGAAGTGATCACTATCCGGTCCGGGGTGGTGATCACTCCTCTGGTCCGCCCGAGGTAGTCCGCGAGGGCGGCGCGCAGCTCGGGCCGTCCCTGCGGGTCGCCGGCGCCGAAGACATCGGGCCGAGCCGAGGCCAGCACCCGTCGGGTCGCACCGAGCCAGGCGCGAACGGGGAAGGCGCTCACATCGGGAAGCCCGGGACGCAGGTCGCACTGGGGGACGGCCGCCGCGGGGACGGGACTCGGCTGGAGCGGGCCGGAAGCCGGTACGTCGGCGACGCTGGTGCCTGAGCCGGCGCGAGTGGTCAGGTAGCCCTCCTCTGCCAACTGGTCATAGGCGGCAGTCACAGTGCCCCGCGAGAGCCCCAGTTCCACGGCCAGCGCGCGCGTGGAGGGCAACAGGATCCCTGAAGCCAGTCGCCCGCTCCGGATCGCCTCGCGCAGGGAGGACTCCAGACCGAGCCGCCGCCCACCTGCAGCATCGACCTCAAGATGAAGGTCCAGTCCGACACTGGACCAATCATTCGCCATGAAACTGGATCTTACCTGTGGTCCGGTTGCCGCCTAGATTCACGCAGGAGCCCGCACAGAAGACGCGGGGACGCGCACCCCGGTCACACCGAGATCCGGGGCCGCCGAGCGAGGACCTCGAGCCATGGCCGTGATTGCCCACCTGAGTGACACCCACATCGACGACGAGCGCAGCATCGTCCGTACCAGGACCGTGATGGACTACCTGGAAGCCCTTCCCTGCGACCTCGATGCCATCGTGGTGACCGGAGACATCGCAGACCACGGCCTCTTGGCCGAATACGAGCAGGCACGGGAATTGCTCCGTTCCCGCCACCCGGTGCTGGTCTGCCCGGGCAACCATGACGATCGCGCGGCCTTCCGGCAAGGGCTGCTCGGTCAGCCCGGATCGACGGCTCCCATCAATCAAGTGCATCGCGCCGCCGGCTTCTCCATCATCCTGTGCGATTCGTCGATACCAGGGAAGGACGAAGGGTTCATCGATGACGAGACCCTGGTCTGGCTGGAAGACGTTCTCGCCCAGAGCCCAGGCGACGTACCCGTCCTCATCGGTTTCCACCACCCGCCGGTCCTTCTGCACACCCCCTTCGTCGACAGCCTGCGCCAGTTCGGAGAGCAGCGGCTCGCCGCCGTCGTCGATCGGCACCCCCAAGTCGCCGCGCTCCTCTGCGGACACGCGCACACTGCAGCCACGGCAACTTTCGCAGGCCGCCCCCTCGTAGTGGCACCCGGCGTCGTCTCGACCCTCCGGCTTCCCTGGGAGCAATACGCCCACCCGGCGGACCACGTCCACCTCGACCTTCCCCCTGGTCTTGCTTTCCACGTCCTGGACGAAGCAGGGATCCTGACGACCCACTACCGGAGTGTTGCCAGCTGAGACAGCAGACAGGCCGCGGCCGGTGTGTCGGTGACGAGTTCGGTGCGCATGGTCGGCGATGGCCCAGCCGGCCAGGCGGCGTGAGCACAGGTCGATGGCGGTTGCCCCGCATCTCGGGGGCCATCATGCCCACCATCTCGGCCTGCCAGGTGCCGGGACCGGTCGACGGTGAGTACCCACGCCAGGGCGGCCAGCAGCACCATCAGGGACCACACGACCGCCAGGTCACGCGCGGGTAGGAGCACTACGGGCCGCGTCGGCGCCGACGGGGGCAGTCGGAGGTGGGGCATGGGATGCCCTCCCAAGGGCTCGGCTGCCTGCCGCCCCAGGCGTCAGTGGCGCGTCTGCGGGCATCGCGAGCAGAGCTGTCGCGGCGGCCGGGTGCCGAGGCCTCGGCGTGAGTCGCGCGAGGGTGTTCGGGTCAGGGGTGTTTCCGAGCGGTGGTGGCCTCGCGAGGGGCTGTAGAGCGTCCGTTCGGGTGGCGTCATCCCTTCGTTGACCGTAAGTGCCGCTGGAAGTACGTCGGTCCGTGCTGTGCTGTGGCCTCAGCCCGAAGCCGGTCTTGCGCGGGTCCGCCCGCTGTTCGTGGCTGGTCCGCCCCAACAGCGAAGGAGGACTGATGTCGCGCCATCGGAAGGATCGGCGAAGCCGGAGTGTGATCGGCCAACTGCTCGTCTCCGCAATCTTCGTGACCGTGGCTCTGCTGGACGTCTCCGGGGCTCACGCCGCTGCGGTCCACTCCAAACCGAAGCCCGACTGGGACGCCGTCGCCCGCTGCGAATCCGGCGGGAACTGGCGGGCGAACACCGGCAACGGCCATTACGGCGGATTGCAGTTCACCCAGTCGAGCTGGAACGCGGCAGGAGGTCGCGCGTACGCACCACGCGCCGACCTCGCCACGAAGGCGGAGCAGATCGCCACGGCGAGGAGACTCGCCAAGATTCAGGGCATGGGGGCGTGGACCTGCGCACGCCGCCGCTGAAAGGCACGCTCCGACAGGGGCGGCGGGGGCCGCGCTGTCGGACTGGTACCGACCGGACGTGCCGACGGTCAGCAGTTGTTGCCCACCGCATCCATCTTCCCGCCGAACCGGCCTTGGTAGTTGGAGGCGTAGTCGCCGACCCGGACGGGATGGCAGTCCTTGCCGGTCGCCCAGTCGATGAAGGCACCGGTCCTGTTGGCTCGGAACGAGCCGACGTGGTCCACGAATCTGCTGGGCAGGTCCACGTAACCGCCGCGCCAGACGTACACCTCGCCGGTCCCGTCCTGGAAGCGCCACAGGCAGATGGCGTTGCTCGGGCACGTGGGCAGGGCCTGGGCTGCTGTGGGAGAGCCGAGGGTGGCCAGTACGACCGTCCCGGCAACGAGCAGGGTGCGCACGGTGCGTGCCCTCATGTGCTTCTCCTTCGTGGCCTTGTCCCCCCCATCGTCCTTGCACGTGTGAGGCCTTGGGAAGGCGGCCTGCCCCAAGGCTGTGGAGTTCCTGAAGTCGGCTTGGTCCGGCGACCGAGCGGTTCGGGGTGGCGCCGGACGCCCGGCTCTTCCACAACGGCGGTGCTCAAGGCCCGGATCGGCCCGACAGCACGAGCTCGGCCTCCGGCACGCCGGGGTCGGGACCGGTCCCCGCGGGCAGTACCGCGATCACCGCCTGGCGGAGCAGCTCCAGGTCGAAGACCCCGCGGTAGACCTCGTGTCGCCGTATCCGGCCGTACTGTGCTGCCGCACCCCCGGCTCCGGTCAGGGCGGCTACGTACTCGTCCCTCGGTCCGGAGCGCACGGCGGGGCAGCGCCGGGATGTGGTCGGCGGACCGAACAGCTCGATCGCGCGCCGGCACTTCCAGCAGGGCCTCCCGCCGATGGTCCTGTGCGTGTCCGCTCGGGACCCACTGCCCCGTGTCGCACGCGCGGTATCTTGCCGCTCCGTTGAAGATCCGCTGCGTCGCCGAATCTGCCGGACCGTCAGTAGGCCGTGTCCCGGCCGGCGGATCCTCCGGTGCCGGAACGCCCAGGCACACAGGGCTGGTTCGGCCCGACTCGTTCTGCCTCATGCTCAAGTTCTTCGAGATCGAGGCCCGGTGCCCGGAGTTCCCCAGGACTCCGGGGCCAGGTACCGGTGTTCACGCCCCGGTGCTCCCGCTGCCCCGCTCGACCGGGATCCACAGCTGGGAGTCGGTCTCCGCGCCGATCTCCACCGGTTGTGTCCGCAGGAGCTCCGGACCTGGCCGGCTCGCGTACAGGTTCGAGGGGAACCACTGGGTGAACACGTCCCGCCACAGCTCCTGGAGGGCGCTCGGATAGGGCCCGTGGTTGTCGAAGACCGCCCAGGTCCCCGCCGGCACGTCGAGGGCTTCGAGCTCCTCGGCGGCCGCCTCGGGACCGGTCACCGCGCCGATCCAGTAGTCCACCTCGGCGCCCTCCTCCCGGCTGTCGGTCAGGTGCACCACCGCCGACAGGATCCCCTCCGGCTCCTGGCCGGCCAGCTCCTTCATCCGTACGATCGCCTGCTCGTCCAGACTCTCCAGGTGCGCCGCGGCGGCCGCGTTGAGCCCCTCGTGCACGAGGGGGACCCGGGCCTTCCTGCCGACGACCCGAAACGACTCCTTCTCCACGATCCGGTACCGCATGGTCGTACTGCCTTCGACGACCACACGGAAGGACATGCGCGCCTGTGCCGTGAGCACCGCGCCCGTGCGCCGGGCTTCGCCCGGCCCGATGCCGTGCACCGACCGGAATGCCCGCGCGAACGCCTCGCCCGAGCCGTACCCGTACCGCAGCGCGACGTCGAGTAGCGTCAGCTCCCCGGCCAGCACCTCGGCCCCGGCGAGCGTCATCCGCCGACGCCGCACGTAGACCGGGAGCGGCATCCCGGCGAGCGCGGAGAACAGCCGCCGGAAGTGGTACTCCGACACCGCGGCGATCCGGGCCACCTCGGCCATGTCGACTTCCTGGTCGAGGCAGGTCTCCAGGTGGTCCAGCGCCTGATTCAGCCGCTCCAGCACGCGTATCCGTCCTTCCTTCTCGTGTCCCCACTCGCACATGCTCGACGAGGGAGACCGGGGTGTTCCCCGTGTGGCCAAGCTACCGACACGGCCGGTCTTCGGATCGCGCGGCCGGCAGGCCGCCTTGCCGGAGTAGAGGATGAGGATTTTGATCGCGCCCCGCCCGACAAAACCAGTGCGGGAATTGTTGGGCGGGAAACCCTGGCGTTACCCGAGGCTTACGCCCATGACTGTGATCAAGGGATTGTGCGAGCCCCGGTTTGCCGAAGTCCGTGAGGCGCTTTCCGCTTTGCTCGGCAAGGACGACGGGGGTGCCTCGGCGGCCGTCTATGTTGACGGCGAGCCGGTGGTCGACATCTGGGGCGGGTACGTCGATGCGGACCGCTCCGTCAGCTGGGAGCGCGACACCCTCACCGGCGTGAACTCGACGACCAAGAACGTGACCGCCCTGTGCGCGCTGATTCTGGCCGACCGGGGCGAGCTCGATCTGTCCGCGCCGGTCGCCGCCTACTGGCCCGAGTTCGCCGCGGCCGGTAAGGAGGACGTGCTGGTCCAGCACGTCCTGTCGCACACCGCGGGACTGCCGGACCTGTCCAGGCTGACGGCGGTCGAGGAGCTCTACGACTGGGAGAGCGTGACGGCAGGGCTGGCCGCGCAGGCGACCGAATGGGAGCCAGGAACGGCCGCCGGCTATCACGCGCTCACCTTCGGTTTCCTCGTGGGGGAGATCGTCCGCCGCATCACCGGCCGCAGTCTTGGCGAGTTCTTCGCCGAAGAGGTGGCCAAACCGCTGGGCGCGGACTTCCACATCGGGCTCTCCGCCGATCATGACCATCGCGTCGCACCGCTCATCCCGCCGCCGTCACTGACCGACGAGTACGCTGCCAGCCCACCGCCAGGACCGGACGGCACACGTCGGGAGAACACCGGTGCCGCGATCAGGGTCAAGGACGCCAACTCCGTGGCCTGGCGCCGCGCGCAGATCCCTGCGGTGAACGGTTTCGGCAACGCTCGCTCCGTCGCCCTCGTCCAGTCGGTATTGGCGAACCAGGGTTCGGCCGGCGGCGCTCGACTGCTGTCCCCGCAGGGTTGCGAGCCCGCGTGGCAGGAGGTGTTCCGCGGCGACGACCGCGTGCTGGGGACGCCGATGTCCTGGACGGCGGGCTTCGGTAAGTTCGGCAACACCTTCGGCTGGGGTGGCTGGGGTGGCTCGCTGGTCGTGAGCGATCCCGGTGCACGCATGACGGTGGCCTATGTCATGA
>NZ_JBHWBP010000090.1:0-25674 GCF_042735575.1 Streptomyces sp. NPDC059564
GCACGCGCCGCGTGCGTTCCCCGGTGACAGTGGCGGGACCGCGCCGGATTCGCACCGGACTTCCTCTCCATGCCGCCGTATTGGCTCGGGCAGTCCACCACGCCCCGCGAACGCCCGTCAACTTGCTGTTGACCTGCGGTGGGACGGGGGACGAAGGGGAGGCGGGGACGCGCGGGAGGCGGGCGCGGACGCGTGACGGGGGAGACGCGGACATGCGAAGGCTCCCCCCGGAGAATCCCGGGGGGAGCCTTCACACGTGCCGCGTCAGCTGACGATCAGGTAGATCGCGTAGGTCACGGCCGCCGCGCAGAGCGCGAAGCAGGCGTACGCGCCGCTGCGGGCCAGGGTGGCGGCCCCGCCCTGCTCGGTGGCGGCCTCGTGCTTGGAGAGGCCCACCAGGCCCAGGGTGAACAGGGCCACGAGGGCGACGGTGGCGGAGAGGCTGACCCCGAAGACGGAGCCGAGTGCTGCCCAGTCGATCTTCATACTGCCGTTTCCTCTGTCGTTCTCGGGGTCAGACCGCGGCGGCCGGAGCCGCGGGGGTCGCCGGGGTCGCCGGGTTCGCGGTGGAGGCCGGGATGGTGGCCTTCAGGTCCCCATCCGTCACGGCCGCGGTGGTGCCCGCGGCCGGCGGGACGGCCACGGCGGCGATGGCGGTGGTGACCACGCCGGGCTGCTCGGCGCCGGCCCCGGTGGAGGCGGCGTCGACGGCGGTGACGTTGGTGTGGTCGACGACCTGGCGGCGGGAGATCACCCAGATGGCGAAGCAGGAGGCGACCAGGAAGACCGCGACGGCGGCGACGCCGACGTCACCGGTCCGCATGACCAGCTCGGCGCCCGAGGCCACCAGGGCGGCGGCCGGCAGGGTCAGGCCCCACGCGATGAACATGCGGGTGGCGGTGGACCAGCGGACCACGCCGCCCTTGCGGCCCAGACCCGCGCCCATGACCGCGCCCGAGCAGGCGTGGGTGGTGGAGAGGGAGAAGCCGAGGCTGGAGGAGGCCAGGATGACGCTGGCGGCCGAGGTCTGGGCGGCGAAGCCCTGCTGCGGCTGGAGGTCGGTCAGGCCGCTGCCCATGGTGCGGATGATGCGCCAGCCGCCCAGGGAGGTGCCCAGCGCGATCGCCAAGCCGGCGGAGACGATGACCCAGACCGGCGGGTTGGAGCCGGGCGCGAGCGCGCCGCCGGCGACCAGCGCCAGGGTGATGATGCCCATCGTCTTCTGCGCGTCGTTGGTGCCGTGCGCGAGGGAGACGAGTCCGGCCGAGGCGATCTGGCCGGCCTTGTAGCCCTTGGCGGAGGTCTTCCTGCCGATGTTCCCGCCCAGCTTGTACGTGAGCCTGGCGGCGAGCATCGAGGCCACACCGGCCACGATCGGCGCGGCGACCGCGGGGAGCAGCACCTTGGTGACGAGCGTGCCGCCGTTGACGGCGCCGAGGCCGGCGGAGGCGACGGCCGCACCGACCAGGCCGCCCATCAGGGCGTGCGAGGAGCTGGACGGCAGACCGACCAGCCAGGTGACGAGGTTCCAGAGGATCGCGCCGACGAGCGCGGCGAAGATCACTTCCGGCTGGATGCCCTCCTCGTTGACGAGGCCCTTGGAGATCGTCTTGGCGACCTCCACGGACATGAACGCGCCGACGAGGTTGAGCACGGCGGACATGGCCACCGCCGTCTTGGGTTTGAGGGCGCCGGTCGAGATGGTGGTGGCCATCGCGTTGGCCGTGTCGTGGAAACCGTTCGTGAAGTCGAACACGAGAGCGGTAATGATCACGATCCCGAGGAGAAGCGTTATGTGCTCCATTTACCCAGGCTTCTGTTTGACGTCAGTGGCTCGGCGACCGTAGGCAACCTGGATGAACGGAAGGTGAACTGACTCGGGACGCGCGGTGTCCCGGGTCGGGGCGCGATCGGGCCCTTGGTCCCGATTCTGTCGTAGATATATCGATTAATGCATGTCAGAGCCACGTATACGGACCTCTGGCCACGGGTCTTCCGGCCGGTACTCCACCCCCCTGCCGCCCAGGAAAGAGAGGCAGATCACTCCGCTCGCGCCGCGGGGTGAGCGGAGTGCGCCGATCCCCTCCGGTGGCCCGCCCGCCCCCGTGCCTCGACACTGGAGCGGTGCGTACCGCCACAGCGACGGCAGCCGCCGTCACCACGACCCTGATCGGTGCCGGTGCGGCCGCCGTCGCGGCCGCCCGGTACGCCGCCGACGCCGCCCTGCGCAATGAACCCGGCCGCCCCCTGCCCGGCAGCCCCCGGCTCAGCGTCCACTCCACCGCCGCGGGCCGCGTCGTGCTCACCCGCTCGCTGGCCTCCCTGCGCCCCGGCACCTACGGACTGGCCGCGCCCGGGGTGCACGCCGTGATCGGCCCGGTCCTCGACGGGGTCCCCTCCGGCCCGGACACCGTCGTGCGCCGCCTCGTCGCCGTCACGCACGGCAGCCTCGACCCCGGCACCCGGGTCACCCTCACCCCCCAGGTCCACCTGGGGAACCCGCGTACGGCCCTCGGCCTCGGCCACGCCGACGTGGACGTCCCCGGGGAGCTGGGCGCGCTGCCCGCCTGGTTCGTACCCGCCGCCCGGGACACCTGGGTGATCACCGTGCACGGGCTGGGGGCCGGACGGGAGCACCCGATGGTGGTCATGCCCTTCCTGCACCGCCTGCGGCTGCCCGTGCTCGACCTCGCCTACCGGGGCGACCTCGGCGCCCCCGCCTCCCCGGACGGCGTCGGCCACCTCGGCGAATCGGAGTGGCGCGACCTGGACGCCGCCATCCGCTACGCCCTGCGCTACGGCGCCCGCCGGGTGATCCTGCACGGCTGGTCCACCGGGGCGGCCATGGCCCTGCACGCCGTCGAGCGCTCCGCCCTGGCCGGCCGGATCTCCGGGATCGTGCTGGACTCGCCCGTCCTGGACTGGCACGCCACCCTGAGCGCCCTCGCCGCCGCCCGCCACACCCCCGGCCCGCTGATCCCCCTCGCCGTCCGCGCCGCCGAGGGCCGGGCGGGGCTGCGCGCCGACCGCCGGCCGCCGGGCTCGGATCCGGGCGCGCTCCGCGTCCCCGTCCTGATCTTCCACGGGCCCGACGACACCCTGGCCCCCTGGGAACCCTCCCGCCGGCTCGCCGCCGCCCGGCCCGACCTCATCACCCTGCACACCGTCAGGGAGGCCGCGCACGGGGCGATGTGGAACGCCGATCCGGGGCGGTACGAGGAGGCGTTGCGCCGCTTCCTCGTCCCCCTCATGTGACCTCTTATGTGAAGGGGCTGTGGCGGACGGGACAGGGCGGGGCGATTGTCCCGGTTCGTCCATCCGCTGACCTGTGGAAACGGCTGGTTCCGTTTGGGCTTTCGGCCAGTGACGGGCGAGACTGCTTCCGTGACGTCCCGAAAGCCTGATGAGCAGTTGGCTCGCGACTCCAGACTCCGACTCGTCTCCCCGCGCTCCGTCGCCACGGCGCGCAAGGCGGTGACCGACCGGCGAACCCGGACGGCCCCCCGTCCTCCGGCGGGCACCCCCGCCACGGCAGACCTGGCGAACCGGGCCCGCGCCTCCCTCTCCGACGCCGTACGGCTGGCCCGCTGGGCCGAGCTGAACCTCGGAGCCGGCGACGGCGGCCGGCCCGCCCCGATGGGCGCGCTGCCCACCGCCGACGTCGAACGGGCCGCCGCGGAACTGCGGCTGACACACGGCCAGATCCGGGTCGGCTGGGACCGCGCCCGGCTCTCCGGCCTCGTCGAGGTGCACGGCGGCCACGCCCGGCCCGGCTGGCGGCTGCGCGCCTGGGACCGCGACGACACGGCCGTGCTGCGCGGCTGGGTCGCCCTCTTCGACGCCTGGTCGCTCGTCCACCCGGCCCCCGCCGACATCGCCCCCTCGGCCGTCGCCGAAGTGGTCGAGGCGATGCCCCAACTCCTGTCGCTGCTCCAGCTCTCCGCCGGACCCGTGACCGTCCCCGACCTGCTGGACCTCCTCGGAGCCCGGGTCACCGAACTGCGCGACGAGCGCTGCGAGATCCCCTACGGCCCGGAACCCGCGCCCGGCTCCGCCGCCGTCCCGGAGCCCCCGCCGGTCCCGCTCGCCCGGCTGCTGCGCTGGGCGCTCGGCGGACTCGCCGCCGTGGACGCCGTCATCCTCGGCCCCGCCCGGGCCACCCTGACCCCGCTCGGCAGCTGGGCGGTGTGGGTCAAGCTGGAGCAGATCTGCGTCGCCGCGCAGAGCCCGGCCGGGAACATCGAGCAGTCCGCCGCCGCCATGCTGCACGGCTGCGCCCGGCTCACCCCCGGACCGGCCCGCGCCGAGTACCAGGCTTGGCTCGCCGCCCGGCCCGTCGGCCACGCCGTCAGCGAGCTGCTGCACGCGGCCCGCGGCGAGGACGCCCTGCTGCGCGGCCTGGCCTTCGAGGCCCTGCGCGTGGTCGGTGCCCCCGCCGAGCCCGAGGTCCGCGCGGCCGTACGGGAACCGGGGCTGCGGCCCTACGCCCTGCTGTGGCTCGCCGAGCACGACGGGGTGGACCCCGACGAGGCCCAGGACGTCCTGACCCAGGAGGAGTCGACCTGGCTCTGGGTGGACACGGCCGCGGCCATCGCCGACCACGGCGAGGCCGACCTGCTCGCCCGCCACCTGGACTCGGCCGTCCGCACCACCGTGCCCCGCCTGCTGGACGAGGTCCGCGCCGTCGGCCACCCCCGCACCGTGCAGGTCCTGGTCGCGCTGGCCGCCGCCCACCCCGACCCGGCCCTGGCCAAGGCCGTCCGCCGGGCCGCCTTCCAGGTGCACACCGGCGGCGCGTAGCCCCGTACGTACGCGCCGCGGGCTCAGATCTGCGGCGCGTACGTCCCGAAGCTCCAGATGTTGCCCTCGCCGTCCCGGGCCATGTAGTCCCGCGACCCGTAGTCCTGGTCGGTGGGCTCCATCAGGATCTCCACCCCGTGCTCGACTGCCCGCCGGTGATGGGCGTCCACGTCGTCGACCACGATGTAGACCCCCGAGGGGCCGGCGCCGTCCATGGCCTTGTCGAAGACGCCGCCGCGGCCCTTGCTGCCGAGCATCACCGCGCCGCTCCCGTACGACAGCTCCGCATGCATCACCGTGCCGTCGTCACCCTCGTACACCGCGAGCTGGGTGAATCCGAAGGCCTCGGTCAGCTGCCGGATCGCCGCCTTGGCATCGCTGTAGAGCAGCGTCGGAAACACGGTCGGAACGCCTGCCATGGCGATCACTCCCTCTCAGGAACGGGCGCGGGAACGCGCGCGTGTGATTCACCCCACAGCATGGCAGGCACCACCGACAGTCAGCGGAAGGTGTTGCACTGGGCCATGTCGCCCGTGCGGTAGCCCTGGTAGAACCACTGCTGGCGCTGCTCGGCCGAGCCGTGGGTCCAGGACTCCGGGGTGACCCGGCCCTGGAACTTCTCCTGGATCCGGTCGTCGCCCACCGCGGCCGCCGCGTCCAGGCCGTCCCGGATGTCCTGGTCGGTGAGGCTGGTGATCAGCGGCCGCCCCGTCGACTTGTCGGGGGTCTTCGTCGCGTTGTGCGCCCAGACCCCCGCGTAGCAGTCGGCCTGGAGCTCCACCTTGACCGCGTTGCTGTTCGCGCCCTGCTGCCCGTCCTGGGCCCGCTGGAGCGTCCCGGTCAGGTTCTGGATGTGGTGCCCGTACTCGTGGGCGACGACGTAGGCCTGGGCGAAGGGGCCGCCGCTGGCGCCGAACTTCGTCCGCAGCTCGTTGAAGAAGCCCAGGTCCAGATAGACCTGCCGGTCGCCGGGGCAGTAGAAGGGGCCGACCGCCGCGGTGGCCGCGCCGCAGGCGGTGTTCACCCGGCCGGTGAAGAAGACCGTCGACGCCGGGCTGTACCTCCCGCCCCGCCGCTGGAACTCCTGCTTCCAGAAGTCCTGTGTGCTGTTCACCACCGCGACCAGCCGGCAGTCCTCCCGTGCGTTGGCGTCCTGCCCGGTCTTGCAGGTCTGCTGCACCTGGGCGGCCGACGACGAGGTCGCGACCGGCTCCGGGCTGCCGTCCGACAGCCCCAGCTGCTCCGGACCCACCCCGAAGAGCAGACCCATGACCAGGGCGATGAGGCCGATGATGCCGCCGCCGATCGTGGCCTTCCCGCCCGGGACACGGCTGCTCCGCACGTCCTTGACCTCGGAGGTGTCCAGATGGGCGTCGTCGTCGAACTGCATACCGAACCGCCTCGCATCGGTGGCCGCCCCTGCGGCGGGTATCAACCCCTTCATCCTGATACGCGCCCCCGCGCCCCGGGAGGGTCCCTGGGCCGAACGGGCGACGGGAGGCCCCGAAAAGTGGTTGCGCACCCCCGGTAGAATGAACCCATGGCAAATCTCCTCGCGGATTAGCGGCGTCGAAGATACGCGCGTCCTGCCCCCCTTCCGCCGTCCCCACCGCCCTGGAGTATTTCCGTGATCACCGCCACCGGCGTCGAGCTGCGCGCCGGCGCCCGCGTCCTCATCGAGTCCGCCTCCTTCCGTGTCGCCAAGGGCGACCGCATCGGCCTCGTCGGCCGCAACGGAGCGGGCAAGACCACGCTCACCAAGTGCCTCGCCGGCGAGGGCCAGCCCGCCGGGGGCTCCATCGCCCGCTCCGGTGAGGTCGGCTACCTGCCGCAGGACCCCCGTACCGGTGACCTCGACGTGCTCGCCCGCGACCGGATCCTCTCCGCCCGCGGACTCGACGTACTGATCAAGAAGATGCGCATGAACGAGGAGCGCATCGCCACCGGCACCGGCGGCACCCGCGACAAGGCGATGAAGCAGTACGAGCGCCAGGAGACGGAGTTCCTGACCAAGGGCGGGTACGCCGCCGAGGCGGAGGCCGCCACCATCTCGGCCGCCCTCGGCCTGCCCGACCGGGTCCTCGGCCAGCCCCTGCACACCCTCTCCGGCGGTCAGCGCCGCCGCGTCGAGCTCGCCCGGATCCTCTTCTCGGACGCCGACACCCTGCTCCTCGACGAGCCCACGAACCACCTCGACGCCGACTCGATCGTCTGGCTGCGCGACTACCTCAAGAACTACCGCGGCGGCTTCATCGTGATCTCCCACGACGTCGACCTGGTCGAGACGGTCGTCAACAAGGTGTTCTACCTGGACGCCAACCGCGCCCAGATCGACGTCTACAACATGGGCTGGAAGCTCTACCAGCAGCAGCGCGAGGCCGACGAGAAGCGCCGCAAGCGCGAGCGCCAGAACGCCGAGAAGAAGGCCGCGGCCCTGAACTCGCAGGCCGACAAGATGCGCGCCAAGGCCACCAAGACCGTCGCCGCCCAGAACATGGCCAAGCGCGCCGACCGGCTGCTCGCCGGCCTGGACGCCGTCCGCGTCTCCGACAAGGTCGCCAAGCTGCGCTTCCCGGACCCGGCGCCCTGCGGCAAGACGCCGCTGACCGCCGAGGGCCTGTCCAAGTCGTACGGCTCGCTGGAGATCTTCACCGACGTCGACCTGGCCATCGACAAGGGATCCCGCGTCGTCATCCTCGGCCTCAACGGCGCCGGCAAGACCACCCTGCTGCGGCTGCTCTCGGGCACCGAGAAGCCGGACACCGGCACGGTCGTCCCCGGTCACGGCCTCAAGCTCGGCTACTACGCCCAGGAGCACGAGACCCTCGACCCCGAGCGGACCGTCCTGGAGAACATGCGCTCCTCGGCGCCCGACCTGGACCTGGTCGCCGTACGCAAGACGCTCGGCTCCTTCCTCTTCTCCGGCGACGACGTGGACAAGCCCGCCGGCGTGCTCTCCGGCGGCGAGAAGACCCGTCTGGCCCTGGCCACGCTGGTCGTCTCCTCGGCCAACGTGCTGCTGCTCGACGAGCCCACCAACAACCTCGACCCGGCCAGCCGCGAGGAGATCCTCGGGGCGCTGCGCACCTACAAGGGCGCCGTCATCCTCGTCACCCACGACGAGGGCGCCGTCGAGGCCCTGGAGCCGGAGCGGATCATCCTGCTCCCGGACGGGGTCGAGGACCTGTGGGGTCCGGACTACCGGGACCTCGTCGCCCTCGCCTGACGGCCGCCGGGTCCGCTGATCCAGTTCCTTATGGATCATTCGGCTCAGGCGTGATCCATCATCTGAGTGAGACGGTCTCGTACCGTCGCGCCCTGTGTGACGGCCCCGGCCGCGTCCTTCCGGATGCGCGTCCGGGGCCGTTCCCTTTCCGCGTCCGGCCCCTGACCTGGTGATTCCTCTCGGCGGTCGGGGAGTGTGACGGAGGTCATGCGGCGGAAGAGAAGATTCCGTTCTGCTCGGGTGTCCACCGCTCGGGAAATGCCGTCGTACCGACCTTGCTGAATGGGTGGCCAGGAAGCCGGGGAGGGGTGATCATGAGAAGTCCAGAGCGCACTTCCCATGAGGAGGCACGGGTGGCCGAGACTCTGAAGAAGGGCAGCCGGGTAACCGGCGCCGCGCGCGACAAGCTCGCGGCAGACCTGAAGAAGAAGTACGACTCCGGTGCGAGTATCCGGGCGCTGGCCGAAGAGACCGGCCGGTCCTACGGATTCGTCCACCGGATGCTCAGTGAATCCGGAGTCACGCTGCGTGGTCGCGGTGGCGCGACACGCGGCAAGAAGGCGGCTGCGGCCTGACCCTGGCCGTCAGGCCGAGGCCGGCGCCGGAGGCGCGCGACAAGCTCCGTTCGGTTCCACGCACGGTTCCTTCGGTGACCCCCGGTCGGCCCTGTGGTCGACTGGGTGGTTACTGTGCAGTCACTTAGGCCACATGCGGCCACGACTGCACACCGGAGGCACCAGATGGCTCTGCTCGACAAGGACGGCGTACGGCTCACCATCGACGACACGGTCGCCACGGTGACTCTGACCAATCCGGCCAAGCGAAACGCTCAATCCCCCGCGCTCTGGCGGGCGTTGGCGGAGGCCGGACGGTCGCTGCCGGGCACCGTCCGGGTCGTCGTGCTGCGCGGTGAGGGCCAGTCCTTCTCCGCAGGGCTCGACCGGCAGGCGTTCACCCCCGAAGGTTTCGAGGGCGAGCCGTCCTTCCTCGATCTGGCCCGTGGATCCGACGAAATCCTCGATTCCACCATCGCCGAGTACCAGGAGGCTTTCACCTGGTGGCGGCGCAATGACATCGTCTCCGTCGCCGCCGTGCAGGGGCACGCGATCGGCGCCGGCTTCCAGCTCGCGCTCGCGTGCGACCTGCGGGTGGTCGCGGACGACGTGCAGTTCGCCATGCGCGAGACCAGCCTGGGCCTCGTGCCCGACCTGGCCGGCACCCAGCCGCTGACCGCACTGGTCGGCTACGCCCGCGCGCTCGAAATCTGCGCGACGGGCCGCTTCGTGCACGCCGAGGAGGCCGAGCGGGTGGGCCTGGCCAACCTGGTCGTACCGGCCGACGAACTCGACGCCGCCGTCCAGGACCTCACCACGGCACTGCTGGCCCCGCCGCGCGACGCCGTCATCGAGACCAAGGCGCTGCTCCGCGAGGCCACCTCACGGCCCTACGACGCCCAGCGCGCCGCCGAGCGCGCCGCCCAGGCGCGCCGCCTGCGGGACCTGGCCGGCCTCTCCGACTGACCTGGGCCGCTGCGCGCCGGGGCCCCGCGCCCGGACGGCCGGAACCGTGAAACCGGATCCGGCCGACCGGCGCAGTCCCGGCGCGTTCGCGCGGGCGGGCGCTTACGGTGGACGGGAGTCCGCAGTCCGCACGGCGCGAAAGGACCAGCGATGACCGAATCCGCATCAGGGGGCCCCGGCAAGGCCCCCGCAGACCGCGGCCGCACCTCCATCGCCGACGGCGTGGTCGAGAAGATCGCCGGGCTCGCCGCCCGCGAAGTGGCCGGCGTCCACGCCATGGGCAGCGGCAGCGGCCTCTCCCGCACCTTCGGGGCCGTCCGCGACCGCGTCCCCGGCGGCTCGAAGTCCGCCGTCAGCCGCGGGGTGAAGGCCGAGGTCGGCGAGGTCCAGACGGCCCTCGACCTGGAGATCGTCGTCGATTACGGCGTGTCGATCCGCGAGGTGGCCCGGGCGGTCCGTGAGAACGTCATCTCGGCGGTCGAGCGGATGACCAGCCTGGAGGTCGTCGAGGTCAACATCGCGGTCAGCGACGTCAAGCTGCCCGACGAGGAAGACGAGGAACCGGAGTCCCGGCTCCAGTAGCCCAGAGGAGCCACGCACATGAGCATGGCGGTCGCCGGCCTGCTGGCCGGCATGGCACTCGGCTTCGCCGGTTACTTCGGCGGCTTCGGAGCCTTCCTGCTGGTGGCGGCACTCGGCGCCATCGGCTTCGTCGTCGGCCGGTTCCTCGACGGGGACCTGGAACCCGGCGACCTGTTCCGCCCCCGCGGCCGCGACGACCGGCGCGGCCCCCGATGAGCGCGCCCGCACCGCGGGCCACCCCGCCGCTGGTGGCGGCCGCCGACCGGGGCGCCACCCGGATCGCCGACCGGGTCGTGGCCAAGATCGCGGCCCAGGCCGCCCGGGAGGCCCTCGACGCCCTGCCCGGCAAGGCCCCGCAGGCCGCCGTCACCGTCCACCACGACATCGCCCGGGTCCGGATCAGCCTGGAGCTGGCCTACCCCTGCGACCTCGCCGCCCAGTGCGCCGCCGTACGCCGCCTCGTCGCCCTCCGCGTCGAGGAGTGCGCCGCGATGTCGGTCCCCGAGGTCGACATCGAGATCGAGCACCTGCACCCCGCCTCCCTCCGGCCGGCCCCCGCCGGACGGGAGAGGCGGCTGCGGTGACGCCCCCGCGCCGCTTCCGCTCCGCCCGGCGGATCCCGGCCGGGCTCACCGCGCTGGCCGTGCTCGCGGTGGCGGGGCTGTTCCTCTACGACCTGGCCGCGGTACGGGCCCACCGGCCCGCGATGCGCTGGCGCCGCGAACTCGCCGCCCAGCTGGAGCGGCACACCCCGGCCGACACCGAAGTACTGGTCGCGGGCGGGGTCCTGGCCCTGGCCGGGGCGGTGCTCCTGCTGCTGGCGCTCGCCCCCGGGCTGCGCGGACTGCTGCCGATGCGGGCCGAGCCGGGGGTCCGGGCCGGGATCCGGCGCAAGGCCGCGGCCCTGGTGCTGCGCGACCGGGCCATGGAGGTCTCCGGGGTCCGGTCGGTCCGCGTGCGGATGGGCCGTGGCCGCGTCGGGGTCCGGGCCACCTCGCACTTCCGCGAACTGGACGACGTACGGGCCGACCTGGACGCGGTGGTCGCCGTCGGCATCGAGGAACTGGGCCTCGCGCACCCGCCGCGGCCCCGCGTCCGGGTCAGGAGGTGAGCGGATGCTCGGGGTGGTGAACCGGACCCTGCTGGCGCTGACCGGGCTGGTCCTGCTGGCGGCCGGAGCCTGCCTGCTGACCGGATTCCGGCCCCTCGGCGGCCGCCACGCCCCGCTGCTCACCGCCGAGGCGCGGAGCCGGTACGGGCATCCCGAGGGCTGGTGGTGGGCGCTCCTCGCCGCGCTGGCGCTGTGCGTGCTGCTCGCGCTGTGGTGGCTGCTGGCGCAGCTGCGGCGCCCCCGGCTCGCGGCGCTGCCCGTGGACACCGGCGACGGCGCCTACGCGCTGCTGCGCGGCCACGCGCTGGAATCCGCGGTGGCCGCCGAGGCGGGGGCGCTGGACGGGGTCTCCGGCTGCCGGGTCGCGCTACGGGGCCGGCGCGGCTCCCCGACCCTGCGCGTGGCGCTCGAACTGGAACCCCACGCCGTGCCCGCCGACGCGCTGGCCGGGCTCGCGGGCCCCGTCCTCACCCACGCCCGGACCTCGGCGGGCCTGCCGGAACTGCCCGCCGAGGCCCGCCTGAAGGTCACCGCCCACCACGCGCAGCGGGTGACCTGAGGCCGGAGCCGGGGGTCGTACGCCGGGGTCAGAAGCCGTGGCGGAAGCCGCCGTCGACCGGGAGCATCACGCCGGTGAGGTAGGACGCCGCCGGGGACAGCAGGAAGGCCGCCGTACGCCCGAACTCCTCCGCCCGGCCGTACCGGCGCAGCGGGATGCGGGACTCGTTCCCCGCCCGGGCGGCGTCCGCGTCGCCGGAGAGCGCGTCCAGCTCGCGCACCCGGTCGGTGTCGATCCGGGCCGGCAGCAGCCCGACCACGCGGATCCCGCGCGGGCCCAGCTCCACCGACAGGGACTTCGCGAAGCCCGCGAGCCCCGGCCGCAGTCCGTTCGAGATGGTCAGTCCGGGGACCGGCTCGTGGACGGAGCCCGACAGCACGAAGCCGATGACCCCGCCCTCGCCCAGCTCGGCCGCCGCCGCCCGGGCGAGGCGGACCGCGCCCAGGAACACCGACTCGAAGGCCGCCGTCCACTGCTCGTCGGTGTTGTCCGCGGCGCTGCCCGGCGGCGGCCCGCCGACGCTGATGAGGATGCCGTCGAAGCGGCCGAAGCGCTCCCGGGCGGTGGCCACCAGCCGCGCCGCCGCCCGCGGGTCGGAGTTGTCCGCCGCCACGCCGAGCGCGTCCGGGCCGAGTGCCGCGGCCGCGTCGGCCGCCCGCTTCTCGTCCCGGCCCGTCAGTACGACCTTCGCCCCGTCGGCGGTCAGTTCCCGAGCGGACGCGAAGCCGAGCCCTCGGGTGGCTCCGGTGACGACGTAGACGCGGTCCTTCAGTCCAAGATCCATGCGGGCCACGCTACGCCGAAGCGGGCTCCAGCGGCACGGCCTTCGCGGCGGCTTCCTCACGGTCGCGCTTCTCCCGGCGCACCAGGACCACCCACCCCACCGGTACCGCCGCCGCGAACAGCCACCACTGGACGGCGTACGCCATGTGCGGGCCGATCGAATCGTGGTCGGGCTCGGCCACCGGCTCCGGACTGCCGCCCGGCGGGACGGGGGCGGTGAGTTCCAGGTACCCGCCGAGGACGGGCCGGCCCAGGGCGGCGGCCTGCTGCTCGCTGTTGATCAGCATCACCTGGCGGTCCGGGAGGCCCTTGCGGTCCTTGATCCCGCTGCCGGCGCTGGTCTCGTCGGCCTTGAGCCGCCCGGTCACCGTGACCTCGCCTGCGGGCGCGGCCGGCACCGGCGGGTAGGCCCGCGGGTCGTCGCCGCCCGCCACCCAGCCGCGGTTGACGAGGACCACCCGGCCGTCGGCCAGCACCAGCGGGGTCACGACCTGGAAGCCGACCTTGTCGTCGTTCGAGGTGCGCATCCGCACGACCACCTCGTGCGCGGCGTCGTAGGTGCCGGTGGCGGTGACGGCACGCCAGTAGTCGTCCCTCGGGACCGTGTGGCCGGGCGAGCTGACCCCGGCCATCGCCACGGGCTCCGCGTACAGGTTCTTCGCGATCAGTTCGTTCTGCGCGACCCGGTGCTCATGGCGGTGGAACTGCCAGAACCCCAGCTTGATCATCGCGGGGATGAGGACGAGGGCGATGAGGGTGAGGCACACCCACTGCCGGGTCAGGACGAAGCGGTACACACCCACGACGGTACCCGGGACGACGGTGACCCCGGCGGCCGGGTGGCCTCCGGGGTCGGGACGGAACGCGGGGACGGGGCTCAGACGCGGTCGGTGATGCCCACCTTCCCCTCCGCGCGGGCGCAGTGCCCGCCGCAGAACCACTGGCCCTGGACCTCGACGCCCTGGCCGATGATCTGGACCCGGCAGTGCTCGCAGATGGGCGCCATGCGGTGGATGGCGCAGGAGAAACAGTCGAAGACGTGCACGGCGCCCTGCGCGTGCACCTCGAAGGACATGCCGTAATCGTTTCCGCAGACCTCACAACGTGCCATGCGCCGCATGCTGCGGACGGCGGCCGACCGGAACAAGATCCACCGGGGTGAGTCGCGGTCCCTGCACCCGGCCGGAGCAACGCGCCTACTTCTCCTGAGCCGCCGCCACGTCCCGCAGCAGCTGGGTGAAGGCCGCCTCGTCCACCACCGGGGTGCCGAACGTCTTCGCCTTGACCGTCTTCGAGGTCGCCGAGTCGGGGTCGTTGGTCACCAGCAGGCTCGTGAGCCGCGACACACTCGTCGCGACATGCAGCCCCGCCTCCACCGCCCGGTCCTCCAGCAGCTCCCGGTCCACCGAGGTGTCCCCGGAGAACGCGATCCGCATGCCCTGCTTCAGCGGCTTGCCGTCCTCGAAGCGCCCCGGGTTGGGGTGCGGGCACGGCGGGCGCTTGCGCGAGGCCCGCCAGGTGCCGGAGCCGCCGTACGAGGCCTGGTAGCCGATCCGGGGGGTGGCGGGGGAGTCCGACCACTCCGTCAGCGGGCGGCACTCCAGCAGGGGCAGCCGTACACCGTCCCGCGCGGCCGCGTGCAGCGACGGACGGAACGCCTCCGCCAGGACGCGGGCGTCGTCGAGCGCGTGGTGGGCGCGCTGCTGGACCACGCCGAAGTGCGCGGCGAGCGACTCCAGCTTGTGGTTGGGCAGCGGGAGGTCCAGCTCCTTCGACAGCGCGATGGTGCACAGCCGCTGGCGCACCGGCGCGGTCACGGAGGCCCGCGCGTACTCCCGGGCGATCATCTGCCAGTCGAAGATGGCGTTGTGCGCGACGAGCACCCGGTCGGCGAGCCGCTCCGCGAACTCTCCGGCGATGTCCTCGAAGAGGGGCGCGTCGGAGAGCATCTCGCTGGTGAGCCCGTGGATCCAGACCGGTCCCGGGTCCCGGCGGGGGTTGACCAGGGTGTACCAGTGGTCCTCCACGTTGCCCCGCGCGTCGAGCCGGTAGACGGCCGCGGACACGATCCGGTCGTCACGAGCGAGCCCGGTCGTCTCCACGTCGACGACCGCGTACCCCTGGGGGTACGCGGTCGGCCACGTCGTGTCTGCGGTCGTACGGTCGTCAAGCATGGTCACAGAGGATATCGGCCCCGACCGACAGCCGTGTCCCGACGGCCCTTCAGGACCCCCCTCCGGGGCCGTCGGCGCCGTGCGGCGCGGGCGGTGACAGCAGGGACCGCACGAGGGCGCGGACCGACAGGAGGAACAGGCGTTCCGGGTCGGCGGGGCGGGAGAGGGCGCGGGCCAGGGCCGGGTCGTCGGGGGCCGCGCCGGGGTCCCAGAGTTCGCCCTCGGCCGGGGACTGCGCGGGGGAGCGCTCGCGGTTGCGCTCGACGAGCAGGAAGCCGACGATCTGGAACTGGACGGCGCGCACGGCGTCGGCGGCCCGCGCCCCGCGCAGACCGGCGGCGTGCACCTCGTGGACCAGGGCCTGCTGGGCGGGCAGGAACATCCGCTCGGTGAGGCCCCGTTCGTGGACCATCGCGATCAGGTGCGGGCGCCCGCGCAGTTCGCGGCGCAGGATCCGGGCCACCGACAGGATCCGGTCGGCGGGGGTGCGGCCGACCGGCCGGACGGCGCCCATCTCCTGGACGGTGCGTTCCACGAGGGCGTCGAGCAGGGATTCGCGGTTGCCGACGTGCCAGTAGATGGAGGTCACCGCCGTACCCAGGTCGGCGGCGAGCGCCCGCATGGTCAGGCCCGCCGGGCCGTGCGCCCTGACCAGCGAAGCGGCGGCCTCCAGCACCTCCTCGCGGGTGAGCGGGTTCCTCGCCATGGGCCGGCCGCCAATCTGTCGGAACGTCAGTTCTGGTGCGTGCAGGGGTCTTTACCCTTCATCGGCAGCGGTGTAACTGTGTTACAGAACGACCGACCGAAGGGTGGTGCGAGACATGGCACGCGTACGGTACGGAGCGCGCACCGAGGCCGAGATCGCGGCGTCGCGCGAGAAGAGTTCGAAGCTCCCCGACATCTGGTCCACCGGGGTCGTGGCCGTCTGGGAGACCGACCCGGACGTGGTGGCGGCGGTCCTGCCGCCGCCGCTGAAGCCCGCCGAACGGGCCCTCGTACGGGCCAACATCAGCAAGGTCGACCTGCCCGGCTACCCGCTCGGCGCCGGCTCGGTGGCCGTCGCCGCCCGGCACGGCGACATCGAGGGCTGGTACCCGCTGGTCATGCCGATGACCCACGAGCGCGCCCTGACCGGCGGCCGCGAGGTGTTCGGCGAGCCGAAGAAGCTGGGCGAGGTGACCGTGGAGCGCGAGGGCCTCGTCGTCCGGGCCGCCCTCGCCCGGCACGGCATCGCCTTCGTGGAGGTGCGCGGGGCCGTGGACCGCACGCTGCCGCTGCCCGAGCCCGTGCAGAAGACCGACTTCTACTTCAAGTTCCTTCCCGCGGTGGACGGTTCGGGCTTCGAGTCCGACCCGGTGCTGGTGCACTGCACGCGCAACGAGAAGGTCCGCAAGCTGGAGCACATCACCGGTGACGTGGTGCTGCGCGAGTCGATGTACGACCCCGTCGCCGATCTCCCCGTACGCCGCCTCGTCGAGATCACCATCGGCGAGAAGACCACCGACCAGAAGGGCCGGGCCGTCGAGCGGGTCAGCGCCCAGGCCCTCCTCCCGTACGTGCACCAGCGTTACGACGACCCCCTGCAGATCCTCGACGGACCGCCCGAGGGGAGCGTCTGAGATGCGCCTCGAACCCGGACAGGTGGCCGTCGTCACCGGCGCCGCGAGCGGCATCGGCCTCGCCATGGCCCGCCGCTTCGCCGCCGAGGGACTGAAGGTGGTCCTCGCCGACGTCGAGGAGGCCGCCCTGCGCAAGGCCGCCGGTGAACTCACCGCCGAGGGAGCCGAGGTCCTGGCCCGCCCCGTCGACGTCAGCGACCGCGACTCCGTGCTCTACCTCGCCGACGCCGCCTACGAGGCCTTCGGCGCCGTCCACGTGCTGTGCAACAACGCGGGCGTCGGATCGGGCGCCGAGGGCCGGATGTGGGAGCACGAGCCCAACGACTGGAAATGGGCCTTCTCCGTCAACGTCTGGGGCGTCTTCCACGGCATCCAGGCCTTCGTCCCCCGCATGATCGCCGCAGGCGGCCCGGGGCACGTCGTCAACACCTCCTCCGGCGACGGCGGCATCGCCCCCCTGCCCACCGCCTCCGTCTACGCCGTCACCAAGGCGGCCGTGGTCACCATGACCGAGTCCCTGTACGCCCACCTCAAGGCGGAGGGCGCGGCCGTCGGCGCCTCCGTCCTCTTCCCCGGACCGCACATGCTGCGCACCGGCCTGTGGGAGTCCCACCGCAACCGCCCCGCCCGCTACGCGAAGGAGCGGCCGCGCAGGTCCCCGTACCGCAGTCTCGACCAGTACGAGGCCGCGATGAGACAGGCCGGCCACGAGGTGGACTTCACCCCCGTGGAGGAGGTCGCCGAGCACGTCCTCGACGGCATCCGCGCCGACCGCTTCTGGATGCTCCCGGCCAGCGAGCACAGCGACCGGCAGATCCGCGCCCGGTTGCGGTCGATGCTCGACCGCGCCAACCCCGCCTACCTGGAGAGCTTCATCCTCGACTGAGGAGTGTGCGACGTGAGTGACACACCGTACGAATACGAAGACCCGTACCTGATCATCTCCTCGGACTGCCACGCCGGCCTGCCCACGGAGCTGTACCGCCCCTACCTGGACCGCAGGTTCCACCCACAGTTCGACGAGTTCCTCGGCCAGCGCGACGCCCGCCGCGCGGAGGCCACCCGGCTCGGGGTGCGCAACGAGGCCTTCGCCGAGAAGTGGTTCCACGATCACGAGGAGGGCCTCAGGGGCGGCTGGGACACCGCGCAGCGGCTGAAGGAACTCGACGGGGACGGGGTGGCCGCCGAGGTCGTCTTCCCCGACGCGGACGCCGTCGACAGCCAGACCGCCGCCCCCTTCGGCGTGGGCCTCGGCCTCTCCGGCGACCAGGACCCCGAGCTGGGCATGGCGGGCGCGCAGGCGCACAACCGCTGGCTCGCCGAGTTCGTCTCGCAGCGTCCCGAACGGCACTGCGGGGTCGCGCTGCTGCCCATCACCGCCGAGCCCGCGAAGGTGGTCGCCGAGATCCACCGGGCCAAGGAGTCCGGGCTCGGCGCCCTGATGATCCCCGCGATGTGGGTGGACAAGGAGCCCTACCACGACCGCCGCTACGACCCGGTCTGGGCGGCGGCCGCCGAGACGCAGATGCCGATCGTCACCCACTCGGGCTCTTCGCCGCGCCACGAGTACGGCGACCACCTGGGCATCTTCGTCTCCGAGGTCACCTGGTGGCCGGCCCGGCCGTTGTGGTTCCTGCTCTGGTCCGGGGTCTTCGAGCGGCACCCCGGCCTGAGGTTCGGCGTGGCGGAGTCGGGCTGCTGGTGGCTGCCGAACCAGCTCTGGTTCATGGACCGGCTGTACCTCGGGGCGCACGGCGGCAAGAAGCTCTCCCCGTTCGAGGAGCTGAAGCGGCCGCCGAGCGAGTACCTCGACCGGCAGGTCTTCATCTGCGCCACCAACACCAAGCGCCGGGAGCTGGCCCAGCGCTACGAGATCGGCGTGGACAACATCCTGTGGGGCTCGGACTTCCCGCACCCCGAGGGCACCTGGCCCGACACCCGCAACTGGCTCCGCAAGACCTTCCACGACATCCCGGTGGCCGAAACCCGCCGGATGCTCGGCCTGGCGGCGGCGGAGGTCTTCGGCTTCGACACCGCGAAGCTCGCCCCGCTCGCCCGCCGCATCGGCCCCACCCCGGCCGAGCTGGGCCAGTCCCCGGACCAGGCGGCGGTGGAGGCCTCCTGGTCCCGCTCCCGCGAAACGGGCCGGCACTGGATCACGGGCGGCGACTTCCCGGTCCTGGGGGTCTCGGCATGACGCGGAACGGTGCGGAGGACCGCTACACGGTCATCTCGGCGGACTGCCACGCGGGCGCCGACCTCCTCGACTACAAGCCGTACCTGGAGAAGCGGTACCACGACGAGTTCGACGCCTGGGCCGCCACCTACGTCAACCCGTACGAGGACCTCCTCGCCGACACCGCCGACCGCAACTGGAACTCGGCCCGCCGGCTGGCCGAACTCGAAGCGGACGGCATCGTCGCGGAAGTCCTCTTCCCGAACACCATCCCGCCGTTCTTCCCCAAGGCCTCCCTGATGGCCCAGCCGCCCACCGCCGAGGAGTACGGGCTGCGCTGGGCGGGCCTGAAGGCGCACAACCGCTGGATGGCCGACTTCTGCGCCGACGCCCCGGGCCGGCGGGCGGGGGTGGTGCAGATCCTCCTCAACGACGTGGACGCGGCGGTGCGGGAGATCCGCCGCACCCGGGAGGCGGGCCTGACGGGCGGGATCCTCCTCCCGGGCGTCCCGCCGGGCTCGCCGGTCCCGGAGCTGTACTCCTCGGCGTACGACCCGATCTGGGCGGTCTGCGCGGAACTCGACGTCCCGGTCAACCACCACGGCGGTTCGGCCTCGCCCCCGCTCGGGGACGAACCGGCGGCCCGGGCGGTCTTCATGGTGGAGACCACCTGGTTCTCGCACCGAGCCCTGTGGCACCTGATCTTCGGCGGGGCCTTCCGCCGCCATCCGGGCCTGAAGCTGGTCCTGACCGAGCAGGGCTCGGGCTGGATCCCCGGCGTGCTGGACATGCTGGACTACTACCACGGCCGCCTGGTCGCGGCGGCGTCCACGGCGTCCACGGCGGAGGCCAAGTTCGGCGCGGGCCTGGCCGGATCGATGGGCAAGGGCCCCAGCGAGGTCTGGCGGGACAACTGCTTCGTCGGGGCCAGCTTCATGCGCCCCCACGAGGTCCCGCTGCGCGACCGGATCGGCCTCGACAAGATCATGTGGGGCAGCGACTACCCCCACGACGAGGGCACCACCCCCTTCTCCCGCGAAGGCCTCCGCATCGCCTACGCGGGCCTCCCGCGCGAGGAGGTGGCCGCGATGGCCGGCGGCAACGCGGCCCGCGTCTACGGCTTCGACCTCCCCTTCCTGAACACCCTGGCCGCGAAGCACGGCCCCCTGGTCTCGGAGATCGCCGCCCCCCTGACCGAAATCCCCCCGACCGCCACCAGCCCCGCCTTCGCAAGAGGAGCCTCGGTCCGCGTCTGGTGACCCGCCCCGCCGGTGCGGCACGTCAGAAGTACGTGATCCGCTCCGGCGGGATCCGCTCCGTTCCGGTGAACGCGGTGCGCCGGTCGAGTTCCAGCCGCAGGGAGTGTGCCTCGGCCAGGGGCGAGAGGTCCACGGTGCCGGCGCACTCGGCGAGCCGCAGCCGGGTGAGCTCCGGCAACTCCCGCAGCGGCTCCAGACCGCTGCCGAACCCGCAGCGCAGCAGCATCAGCTCCCGCAGCCGGCCGTACGGCACCAGGTGGGCGAGGTCGACCGGTGCGGTGTACCGGATCTGCAGGGCCGTCAGTCCGGTGAGCGGCGGCCGTACCACCAGCTGCCCGTACTGCCAGTCACCCGCGATGGCGAGCGAGGACAGCGCGGGCCACTGTTCCAGCCCGTCGAGGGACAGCTCCCGGGCGCCCTGCCACAGGGTCAGCTTGGTGAGCTCCGCCGCGGCGGGGATGTCCCCGAGGCACCGCTCCTTCGGCTCGAAGCCGATGACCAGGGACCGCAGTGCGGGGACCCCGGCCAGCGGGGCCAGGGACAGGCCGTTCGGGACGTAGCCGAAGGACAGGCTGTTCGCGTCCAGTTCTCCGACGGGCTCGATACCGCCCAGCTTCGGGCAGTCGAAGACCCCCAGGTGCCGCAGCGAGCGGTGTCCGGCCAGGGGCGACAGCTCCCTCAGCTCCGGATTGCCCTGGAGCACCAGCCACTCCAGGCCCGGCCGTCCGCTGATCGCCGCGGGGATGCGCCCGTACCAGCTGAGGTGCACGCGGCGGATGTGCGGAAGCCCTTCGTACGCCGTCAACTGCTCGGGCGTACGGATGTGCAGGTGCGCCGCGCCGAGGCAGGCGCCGGCCAGTACCGTCTCCGCGTAGGCGGCGGTGTCGAAGCGCCCCCAGGATTCCGACAGCTCGTGCCCGACCTCGTACCGGTGGTCCCGTCCGAACCCGGCGATCACCTGGAGCGCCCGGTCCCCGCCCACCAGAGCGGCCGTCCGGATGCTCGCGACGGCCTCCGCCTCACTCAGGCCGTCGGGATCCGGCAGCAGCTCCAGCACCATCTCGCCGGCCTTGGCCAGCTCTTCGGCCTGTTCCGGGCCGCGGGGCGGCAGCAGGTCCGCGGTCCGGGCCTGCACCTCGTCCCGGACCTCCGGGTCCAGCTCCGGAGCGTGCTCCAGACAGGCCGCGGCCAGCAGGACGAGCCGGCTGCGGTGACTCCGGACCTTCTCGGCGCGGCGGAGCAACTGGCGCAGCAGCCGGGCGCGTTCGTCGGGGCGGGCATGGCCCACCGCCATCCTGACCACGTCGTCCCAGGCGTCCTCGTGGGCGTGGCGCACCAGGACGCCGAAGTCCCGGTCCTCCACGGCGGCCTTGGCGCCGAGGTAGTCCTGGAAGGTCCGGTGGACGAACTGCACCGAACCGGGCACGGGTTCGATCAGCAGACCGCTGCGGATCAGCAGGTGGTTGAACACCTGCCGGGCGCTGCCCTGCGCCCGCACCTGCGGCATCGCGTCGAGCCATTCACCCACCATCGCGACGGCCTCGTCGCGGTCCGCCTCCAGGTGCTCGTTGCGGATCAGCCAGTAGGCGAGCTTCTGCAACAGCAGCGTCTGCTCGTCCCGGGTCAGGTAGACGCCTTCGACACCGGTGATCTCGCGTTCGTTGTCGCGCCGGACGAGCAGCATGTCGAGCGCCGCGTCGTACAGCTCCTTGCGCGCCCGCGGCAGGTGCATGTGCCGGTCCCGGTTCAGGGCGCACAGCAGGGCGCACATCAGGGGGTTGGTCGCCAGCCGTCCCAGATCGCGGCGCGAGCCCACAGCCCGCCTGAGGGACGTCTCGTACCGGTCGAGGTGGGCGCGCTCCTCGGGGGACCGGCACTCGGTGCGCGCGGCGTCGTGCCAGTGGGCGACGAACGTCTGGATGTCCCTGCGCTCCATCGGCAGCAGGGCGGACCGTGAGAAGCCGTGGCCCGACAGCCAGTCCTCGGGGACGGCCGAGGGGCGGGTCGTCACGATGTACCGGGCCTCGGGGTACGCCCCGAGCAGCGACCACAGCCAGGCTTCGGTCTGGTTGCGCAGGTGCTGGGGCACCTCGTCCACCCCGTCGACCAGGACGAGCGCCCGCCCGCTGCGCATGAGGGCCGAGGCCCAGCCGGCCGGCGCCTCGCCGTGCAGGGGCACACCCGCGGCCCGCAGGAAGTCCTCCGGCATCGGCGGCGCTTCGTGGGACCTGATCAGGGAGCGCAGCCGCAGGACGAACGGCACGCACCGGTTCAGCTCGTCGAGCTCCGGGCCGAAGCTGCGCCGGGCGGCGTTGAGGGCCAGCCACTGGATCAGCGTGCTCTTGCCCGATCCGGCCGGGCCGCGCAGGAGGACCCGCGCGGTTCCCCGTAGCGCCCGCTTCACGTCGGCGGAGGTCCGGTGCGGGCCGGGCGACTCCGAGGGCGACTCCTCGGCGCTGACGGCGAGGCTGATGTAGGCCACGTCCAGCGGCCATTCCAGCCGGGACCGGCTGGGGGTGAGGCCGAAGAGCTGGAGGCGGCCGTGGGTGCGGGCGACGTACTCGGCGTAGCGCTCCTCGAAGGCGTACGCCGCCCCGTCGGAGTCGTCCTTCAGCCGGTCCAGCGAGCGGGCCAACTCGCCGGTCCGGCGGACCAGTTCGACGTCGGCCCGGGCCCCGAAGCCCGGCAGGGCCGTCGCGTACTCCACCGCGTGGGCGCAGCACAGTGCGACCAGCTCCCGGTACGCGGCCCGCGCCGCCTCGCTCAGGCCCGCCGGCGGGGTGTGGGCCAGGACCGCCGTCGTCAGGGCCGCCGGGTCGAGGTCCGCGGCGAAGAGGGCCTGCGCGTCGAGGGGTCCGAGGGCGGCGAAGGCGTCGCCGACCGCGTCGACCGCCGCCAGGCGTTCGTGTTCCGGGAGGCGGGCGGTGGCCCGCTCCAGGCGGGCCGCGAGGGTTTCCGCCAGGCGGCGCGTCTCCGCCTCGCCCAGCTCGGCCGGGCGGCGCCACGGCGGGGCGGGCCGGGCCGGGTCCGGGGTCAGTCCCGCGCCCGGTGTCCGCGACAGGAGGGACTTCACCAGCGTGCTCGCCGCCGTGCCCGCCACCCGTAAGAGAAGCGTCTCGATCCCCGTCATCCCCTGCCCTCCCCGTCGGCTCCGAGACTAACGCGCGAACCGCCGGTAACCCCGTTGGATACCGATCGGTAACAACCTCTAGCGGTGCCCCCGGAGGCGCCTCTATGGTGCGGACATGCCGAACCTGCCCGATGTCGTGCTGTGGTCCATACCCGCCTTCGTGCTGCTCACCGTCATCGAGGTGGTGAGCTACCGCCTCCATCCCGACGAGGACGCCGCCGGGTACGACACCAGGGACGCGGTCACGAGCGTGACCATGGGGCTCGGCAGCATCGCGTTCGACCTGCTCTGGAAGATCCCGGTCGTCGCGGTCTTCACGGCGGTCTACGAACTGACCCCGCTGCGCGTGCCGTTCCTGTGGTGGACCGCCCTGCTGATGCTGCTCGCCCAGGACTTCCTCTACTACTGGCAGCACCGGCTCCACCACGTCATCCGCATCCTGTGGGCCTGCCACGTGGTCCACCACAGCAGCCGCCGGTTCAACCTCACCACCGCCCTGCGCCAGCCCTGGACCAGCGCGACCACCTGGTGGTTCTACCTGCCGATGGTGGCCCTCGGCGTGCACCCGGCCGCGATCCCGTTCTGCTACGGCATCAACCTCCTCTACCAGTTCTGGGTCCACACCGAGCGCATCGGAAAGCTGCCGCGGGCCTACGAGTTCGTGTTCAACACCCCCTCGCACCACCGCGTCCACCACGCCTCCCAGGGCGGATACCTGGACCGCAACTTCGGCGGCATCCTGATCGTCTGGGACCGGATGTTCGGGTCCTGGGTGGGGGAGACGGAACGCCCCGTCTACGGGCTGACCAAGAACATCGACACCCACAACCCGCTGCGCGTCGCCACCCACGAGTACGCCGCCATCGCCCGGGACCTGCGCGCCGCCCGCGGCTGGCGCGAGCGCGCCGGGCGGGTCTTCCGCGGCCCCGGCTGGCAGCCCGCGGCCCCCGCCGCCTCCGCCGCCCCCGCCCCCTCCGCCGCCCCCTCCGAGCGGGAGCCCGCCGCGTGAGCACCGCCGACCTGGCGACCGCCCGTACCGGCCGGGTGCTGCTCGGGGCCTTCGCCGTGGCCACCGCCGCCGACCTCGGCGCGCTGCTGGCCGGCTGGCACCTCGGGCACGTGATCGCCAAGCCGCTGCTGATGCCGCTGCTGGTGGCCTACGTGGTCACCCGCCGGGCCCCCCGCCTGCTGGTCGCCGCCCTGCTGTTCGGCTGGTGCGGGGACCTGGCCCTGCTCTTCGACGCCGATCCCGCCTTCCTGATCGGCATGGGCTCCTTCGCCGCCGGGCACGTCTGCTACCTCGTGCTCTTCGGCCGGGGCCGGACGAGCCCCGCGCTCGGGGGCGCGTACGCCCTCGCGCTCGTCGGCACCGTCGCGCTGCTCTGGGGCGACCTCCCGGCCGATCTGCGGATCCCCGTCGCCGGGTACAGCCTGCTGCTCACCGCCATGGCCTACCGCTCCAGCGCGCTCGGCCGCACCGCGGGCATCGGCGGGGCGCTGTTCCTGCTCTCCGACACCCTGATCGCGACCGGGGTCGCCGACTGGCCCCAGCTGCCCCGCCCCGACTTCTGGATCATGGCCACCTACCTCGCGGCCCAGTACCTGCTGGCCGCGGGCGCGCTCACTCCGGTCCGGGCGTACCGTAGGGAAGTCATACAAGACTGAATCAATCTGATCCGGAGGGCTGCATCACCATGCGCGCCACCGTCATCCACGCCCCGCACGACATCCGCGTGGAGGAGGTGCCCGACGCTGCGATCCAGCGCCCCGAGGACGCCGTCGTCCGCGTGCTGCGTGCCTGCATCTGCGGCAGCGACCTGTGGGCCTACCGCGGCGAGGCCGCGCGCCAGCCCGGTCAGCGCATCGGGCACGAGTTCCTCGGCATCGTCGAGGAAACCGGCTCCGCCGTCTCCGGCCTGCGCGCCGGGGACCTCGTCGTCGCCCCCTTCATGTGGTCCGACGGCACCTGCGACTACTGCTCCGAGGGCCTGTACACCTCCTGCGCCCACGGCGGCTTCTGGGGCTCGGTCGGCCACGACGGCGGCCAGGGCGAGGCCGTCCGGGTCCCGCACGCCGACGGCACCCTGGTCAAGCTCCCGGCCGAGGCCGTCTCCGACGACCACCTGCTGACCGGCCTGCTCGCCCTCTCCGACGTCATGGGCACCGGCCACCACGCCGCCCTGGGCGCGGGCGTCCGCAAGGGCTCCACCGTCGCCGTCGTCGGCGACGGGGCGGTCGGGCTGTGCGGCGTACTGGCCGCCAAGCGGCTCGGCGCGGAGCGGATCATCGCCCTCGGCCGGCACAGCGTCCGCACCGACATCGCCAAGCTGTTCGGCGCCACCGACGTGGTCGCCGAGCGCGGCGAGGCCGCCGAGGCGGCCGTCCGCGAGCTGACCGGCGGTCAGGGCGCGCACGCCGTCATCGAGGCCGTCGGCACCGAGCAGTCCATGCGCACCGCCGTGAACATCACCCGCGACGGCGGGGCCATCGGCTACGTCGGCGTCCCGCACGGCAGCGGCACCGGCCTCGACCTCGGCGTGATGTTCGACCGCAACATCACCCTGCGCGGCGGTGTGGCACCGGTCCGCGCGTACATCCCGGAGCTGCTGGAGGACGTGCTGAGCGGGGCCATCGACCCGGCGCCCGTCTTCGACCGCGCCGTGTCCCTGGACGAGGTCCCGGACGGCTACCGCGCGATGGACGACCGCAGCGCCCTCAAGGTCATGATCAAGCCC